>JAYWMQ010000052.1 GCA_035873375.1 Nitrospirota bacterium
CGGCAGCCCCACCCATCCGCGGGGTATGGGACCGCTTATCCGTCTGTGTCTCTACTATGGAATAGAGCTCTGGTTCATCCCGCAATCAGAACCATGGCGTAATGGTGTGGTCGAGCAGTTCAACAACCACTACCAACAGAAGTTTCTCAACCGGGTCCCCATGCGAACAGCAGATGAACTGAGAAAAGGCGCTTTGGCCTTTGAGCACAAACATAACAGCCGCTATCGATACAGCAAGCTCAATGGTAAAACACCTCTGGAAGCTCTGGCTCAGTCAGGAAAGAGACCAGGGTCAGGGTGTTATCACCTGATCCGCCTTATTCGGAGTGACTGCAAACTCGATATATTTGGTGAGTCTTTCCGGGTTTCACCAGACCTCCAGTATGAGTACGTGGTGGCGACTATCGATGTTAAAAAGCAAAAGCTCAAACTCTTCCATGATCAATTTCAAGTGGATGAATTTGATTATAAATTATCTTGAAAAAAACATATGGAATCAGGATTAACATCCTGATTCCTTTTAAACTGTTAACGATGTCCTGGCACATTTTTGTGTAAACGATGTCCTGGCACTTATCAGGTAGAGGCTCGCCTAATCCAAATTGAAAAGTCGGCCATCCTTTGGAAGGGGGTCTGCAACATCGTCGAAGACTACCCCTCTGAAAGAAGGCTCACACTGGCCAAACTCATGTCAGATGATCTCGCACTCAAAGACAGGATTGCCAAAGCTGCAGAGGAGTGTACAACTGAGTTATTCTTTCAATTTTCGGGAAAAATGAATCCAAACCGTCCTGAGTATGGACGTGTTCTGTCATGGTTAAGATGAAACAACCGCTATTACTACTATCCATAGCCGCAATTACCTTTTTTCTCAACGCTTGTACCGGGCTGGTTCCGATACAATTCAGCACGCCTGTATTCCCAGAGGCGAATATTAGAATGAGTAAAAACGGGGTCATCAGTCTGCCCGGTCTTGACCTTAAGGTTGTGCCCCGCAATGAGGATTATCCTTTTATCCTGATTGGGTTTATAGTTCCGATCATCCCGATACCCTCTTTTCTCTTTTCCCCTGATCGTCCACAGTTTGAAATTCTGCTTGTCCTGGATCCCGAAGGAGAGGATTTCGCCCTCGACCCCGGGAGTATAGTTCTCCAAATCTCGGGAAAACCGGCCATCCCGCCTGTTGGGTTCAAGCGCGGACCCGGTGCTTTTACTTCTGAGAATGGTGGAATTTTATTATCCCTTGGAAAGCCTCCAGGTGTATCTTGCAACGTTGATTCGCACTCGGATACTGTCCCAATCCCCGTATCGCCTATCCCTGTACTTGAACGCACCTGCTTCCTGTTAACATTTAATATTCGCTCCCCCTTGCCAGAGAAGGAGTTTACACTCTTCATCGATGGGGTCACAAAAGCGGGTCAACCATTTCCCATCCCACCGATCCACTTTAAGAAAGGATGGACGCTGGAATTTGATTTTGGTGTTCCTATTTGATTTGTTTGATTCCAGAGAGATGCGTGACAGGCTTACCCCAATATAAAAAAGCTTACTTGCAAGAGAAACGTTGCACAAAAACATAGGGGTTTCAAGTCTTTCCTCAAGTATTTCTTTCACAAAATCCCCTCTGCCGGCGTTTTTTGCCCATGACTGTCGAACCCGGGTTATTTGTAAATATTCGATATATGTTATAATTTTACCGGTAACCAGGAACAATATATCAATAGAAGAATAAAATGGCACCACTATCAACAACAAATATGTCTTCAAAAGGACAAACTGTTATACCCGAGGAATCTGAATCTGGGTTCAAATCTTGAATATTAAGTTTAGATATTGTTTTGGGTTTCTTTACAAATAAATACTTAACATTTAAAATGTGACTCTGAACAGAGTTCTCACGATTTTTTGCATTTGCAAAAATCGCGCCCTTTTTGAAAGCCTCTGATGAGGGCGTTGACAGCTCGAAGATATATATGATTAAATCTCAAAGTCTTGAACGAAGTGACACCAGGCAGTTAGTATGGCTTGGCCGATCTGATGTATGCATGGACAGGAGGGCATATAGCCATTCTGATACTGTAAGAACAAGGGGGTATGGCAGAAAAAGACTTAGACGCTGATGATGAAGGAGTAAGCCGTGCGCTATGTGCTTTCTTATGGAGCGTTGAGGCATGCAATTCACCAATGCTTTATGAACAAAAAACAAAAAGGAGGTAAGAATGAAGCAACCCTTAAATCTTATGTTTATCGTAAGTATGGTATGTCTGGTGGGATTTCTCGGTGGATGTGCCACAATACTGAGCGGCAACACACAAAAGGTTAATGTTACGACTGAGACCGGTAAAAAGTATACTGCCATGATCGATGGTCAAAAATTTACAGTGCCATCAATTATTGAACTGACACGAGAAAATAAGAACAAGGTATTGACACTTGAAGAGTGTCCTGATCAGAAAGTTTTACTTCACAAGGAAATTAACCCTGTATTCTTTGTGAATATACTGTCTGGTGGTGTTTTTGGTTCAACCACTGATTATGCTTCAGGTGCTATGTGGAAATACCAGCCAGAGAATGTAACTGTAAAGTGTCCATCGCGGTAAAAAAGAAAACACTATCATTCCTAAGAGGAGGATTAATCCTCCTCTTACTTTTACTCCATTTTGACATCAGCTACAGTGAAGACAATATCGAACTCGTCTCTCCCAATCTCAATGAAGTTACAATGAATCGTATTATAGAAACTGCAATTGAAAAAAATTTATATAATTCTAATATCTGGAAGTCCCTGCTACACGTAACAAATAATAAGATAAACATAGAAGACCCAAACTTTATCCTGAGCGGTGATGATTTTAGTTTGGAGAACGAACTTGTAAAAACAATTCAATCCTTTTTTGATGTGCCCAATGACTCTGTTAAACATCCAATTTGTAGGTTCCCCGCAAGATTTTTCTGGATAAAGTCTGAGCTGGATTTGAATGATAGTATATTTCCTGATGTCCGCTGTCCTGAGTTTGAAGAATACCTGAATCGAGCTCCTGCTCAAAAGATCTCTCTGGTTTTTGTCTCGGAAAATGTTTCACAGCCATCAAGTATGATGGGGCATGTCCTTCTAAAACTATCCGGATATGATTATAACTCAAACTATGTTGAGCATGCAGTTTCATTTTATACTATTATAGATACAATAAACATTCCACTTTTAATTATAAAAAGTACATTAACAGGTATGAATGGATTTTTCTCGTTATTACCCTATGGTGAGCAGGTCAAAAGATATTTAGAAGTGGAAGACAGAAATGTGTGGGAATATGAGTTGGATTTGTCTGAAAAAAGTAAGACACTCATGTATTATCATATCTGGGAACTGAGAGATTTACAAATGAGATACCTTTTTACCGGCTATAATTGTGCAACAGTAATATACAATATTCTGTCTTTGAGCTCAGAGAACTTTTTAAAGAATAACAAACGGTTATGGATAACTCCAAAAGATGTATTAAAAGAAGCATATCAAAACAATTTGATTGTAGGAACAAAGCTTATCCCATCTGATAAATGGTATATCAGAATGCTTTCTGAGGCATTAGATAGCAACAGTATTGATTATATCTATAATCTTTTAAATTTTAAAAAAAACTTCGAACGTGTCGAGCTAAGTGACGACGTCCCTAAGAGACTTTACCAGGCTGAGTTGATAAGAGCCTATGCCGGTTATCTTTACAAGCAGGAAGAGATCGATAAAAAGGAACTAAATATAATCATGAAGGTAACCGAAAAAAAAACACCATTAAACAGCACTTATTATATCGATCTTTCACAATACAAGTCTCCACTCAAAACCTTTGATGATAGTCAACTGGGGCTTGGATATAGAACGGAAAAAAACCGCAATTATATGAAACTTTACTTTTTACCTGCTTCAAATTCACTTTCGGATGATAATAGAGAATACTTTAATGAAAACTCTCTAAAATTAGGTGAACTTAGTTTATTGATATCCAAGAAATCCATTAAATTAGAATCATTTCAACTATACGCTATGAAATCTCTTATTCCTTGGAACAAATTTGTAAAAGGTACGTCTGGTGAATTTAGAATAGGGTTAGAAGAACATTACGATAAAAAATTAGAGAGTACTCTTGCAGTGAACATTTCAGGTGGTATCGGATTAACAAAAAAAATATCTACTGATATCAATACCTATTTATTAATAAATGGAGGGGCAGGCTATGGAAAATCTCGTTTCTATCTATACTTATATCCAGAGGTTGGCGCAACCGTATATGAACTTATGAATATGAAAACAACCCTTTCATACAAATATGTTTATAATCAGCTTGGGTCAAACAATTTTTATCACAACTTTGACATTACGCAATCTTTTTTCTGGCATAGGAAGTTCAAGCTATCTACAACCTTTAAGCGACGTTTTAATGATCGATACTCGAATAATACATGTGAGTTAATGTTTCATGTTTACTTTTAGCGTTGAATGTGTCGGGAAGAAAGGACAGCGTCAGAAATGGCCGGCACCGCCAAGGAATACCACAAGAACTGAGTTAGTGGGAGGACGAAGGGGACATCCTATATACCTTTATCAATACTCCATTTTAGCTGAACAAGCGCATTGCTGTCTTCCATTAGGTTAACCTGTCCCCCTGTCTCTTTGCGTCCTGGTAAAAACACAATCACAAGACAAACACATCACAAGGCTTGTCAAATGCCATTAAATGTGATATATTGACTACAAATGTATCTTTAGTTGTTTGTGCCAGTCAAAAACCTGCTGTAGCTGACAGTGATTTTCAGCAAAGCATGTTCAGGCACTCGTCAGTTACTTTCTTGTTAAATTTTTATCACTATTAATTGGAGGTAACTATGGAGACACATGAAGTTACACAAAGGCTCCTGGAAGCAAAAAAGAGAAAGGAAAAATCTTTTGCTGATTTGGGGAAACTTATCAACAGAGATGAAGTATGGGTAGCATCCCTTTTCTATCGTCAAGCGAGTGCCTCTGCAGAAGAGGCTTCAATATTAGCTTCAGAACTGAAGATAGAAAAAGAGCTCGCTGATAAGTTAACCGAATGTCCTGTCAAAGGACTCGGTCCCGCAGTTCCCACCGACCCTTTAATCTATAGATTCTATGAAATCATGCAAGTCTATGGAATGCCTATGAAGGCCGTAATACACGAAAAATTCGGTGACGGCATTATGAGTGCAATCGACTTCACACTCACAATTGATAAAGAAAATGATCCCAAGGGTGACCGGGTAAAAATCACCATGAACGGGAAATTCCTGCCTTATAAAAAATGGTAGGCTTACTGTCTGCCTATAAAATATTTAAATATAACAATGCAACTGTTCGTTGCATTGTTATATTTAACCCAAGCCAAAAACCCTGCCCTAATTATTACTTCAAGATCAGATGGTAACAACTGATTCCCTTCAATGTGAAAAATACCTTTACTTCCCTTTTCGATAATGCAAAACTACAACTCATCCTGTCCATACAAAAGTTAAGTACAAAAACACGTAATCTTAGAAAAACTCAGTCATGAGAATGTTCGGCCACTTCTGGAGTGATAAGGAGGTGATGACTATAAGATGACTTAGAAACAGGGAAGGTCTTTTACGGGTGGTGGTTGACCTTAAGAAAAGATCACCAGAATCAAGAAAACATAAATGTATAACTCATAAAATAGGGTGGGCCTTCCCCCCCACTCTCAAAAGGAAAAAAGGAGGCAAGAAAAATGTGGAAAAACAAAATATATATCTTCTTATTACTTTTTGCGGCATTTTCTCTTTTATTTATGACAGGATGCGTCAAGAAAGCAAGGCTTTATGGTGTCACCACATGGGATGGAGGATGTCCCGGCAGCGCGAGGCCAGCGTGGGATGACATGGGATTGGCCTGGTATAACGAAGTCACAGACAGTACAGCCCATGGGAAAGATGCTTTCACTAAAGATGGTCAATTCATAAACGGCAATATCGTAGATAGCATGTTTACTGATGTTGCAGTTGTTGCATGGGGAAATGACCATAACAATATCGATAAGGCTGATGCTGCAATGATCTTTATGCACGGAAGTGAAAACAACGACCGGTGGCAGGGAAGTGTCAGGGTGGATGAAGCAGGCTCAGGAAACTGTAGTACCTGGCAGGGTGATATGCGATTTGGCAACACTGATCTCGAATTCCTTCATCTATCTTCATGCAATAGCCTTGACGACAATCAATGGGCTGACAGATGGTGGCAATCCTTCAACGGTCTTCATCAGGTAAATGGTTTTCATGGTTTTATGTGGATAGGCCAGGGTCTTGTAAGCGATTACGAGGACTTTGCAGATGATGCCTTCTCTACAACCATTGTGAATGCATGGCTTGATAATATGTATCATCCGGATATAAGTGGCACAGACGATCAGTGTCCCGTTGCTTACGCAGTAGGTGCTGACAGCAATGACACATGGAACCGAATGGGGACAGAAAGATACAACAACATCCTTGGCGACCCAACAACTGTTGGATACTGGGGAGCTATCTATATTGAGAACTGTGACCCTGCAAATGAGGATGTTATAGGAAATGACATCTAAAATAAAGGAGGAGAAAAATGTTAAAAAATAAAAAGGTTTTCTCAATAATAATTGTTGTGGCTATTTGTATCTTTTCATTACAGCTGGTGGTTGCCTGGGGGCAGGAAGAAAAACGCAAAATGTCTGCGGACTACTACAGTCTTGCGAAAGAAAACCTTCCAGTGTGGGATGAACAAGTTTTGAAAGCACCGGCTACTAAAGTCTGGACTGATAAAACATCCGTAGAGGCAGTGGCCAATGCAGTAAATGATAAAGTTCTTGAAAAAATTGATAAAGAAAAAAAGACTGATACCTATCAGGATAAGGAGAGAAAAGTCAAGATTGACAGATATCGCGGTTATATCCGTTACCTTAATCAAAACAGACAGTTCCGATATGGTACCTCTCCCACAACACCTGTTGATAAGCAAGAAGCTGAAGAGAAAATATTCAAAACAGTGAAAATCATTGGGCTACCTGTTGACGAATTACAGAAAGCAAGAGTCGATACGGTCGTGTCAGAAGGAGGCTCAATAAAGGCTAAAAAGATAGACGGGAAAATATATATGGAAAGGCTTGTAACTATCAAGCGCCGTATAAACAATCTTCCTGTTTACGGGTCTATGTTAAGGGGTTCTATTTCTAACAAAGGCGAAGTGGCCCGGCTTCTTATTAAGTGGCCGGACTTTATCCCTGCCAAGACAAAACGCTTACGTGTTAGAGATTCAGTAATCGAGGAGATAGCAAAACGCATTGATGAACAGGCTAAAGGACAACCTGTTGCTGTCAATATGAAGCTTGGGCATATTCCGTCCCATATCAAAGAGAGAATAGAGTATACACCAGGAATTATTGTCACGGTATTACCATCACAATCAACCGGCTTTATATTCACCGTGCCGATCGTAGAGTAGCAAGGATTAGACTATGATTTTAACCTTAATTATTCTGAGAACTGCAAATCATGTTTTTACCGGTGACCACCCTGCATGTCATGCATGGGTGGTCTTCACGGCAGGCAGTTAGCAGGAAAGGGGGAAGACAGTAATGAAATCCTGGATTATGAGAATATTCGCAATACCTGCAACTGTACTTTTTGTTTATGGATGTGCACAGTCTGTCAAGTTAAGACAACCTGCTGAAAACAGCCAAGGCCAACGAGTCGCTATGCAAAATCAGCAAGGGGAGATCACTTTGGAGGTTGAATTTCATCCCAGAGCCGACCAAAACACTTTTGTTGCAGATTTGGATAATACACCAATTACAAGCGAATTTCCGACTTCCGGTATTCGGCGTACAGCCACAGTAAATGCTTCTCAGGGACCCCATGTTCTTCGCTTGGAAGCAGACATGTCTCCGAGCAGAGCATTTGATAGCTTGGGGCGTAACTATAATTTCACTGTCTGTAAAGCTTCATCGCCTCCGTTCTGCGATCGCTTTGCAAGGAATGGCTATCTTCGCGACAGCTATCGCTGGTTTGATGAAGGCAGTGCTGATACCTATCAGATAAGCGGCGGCCAACTGCAAATTACCGCGGGCATGGGACAGGATTTATGGGGTGGGCTCAAAAGAGGGGCTCCGGTGATGTTACATCCGGCTCCTGAAGGAAACTACGTGGTAGAAAGCCTTGTTGGTTCAGAGTGGTCGCCTGGCTCATATCCAAGAATTAATACACAAGTAGGCTTGTTTGTGTTTGAGGATGTTGAAAATTGGCTGTTCTTCGGTTTCACTTTTCACAGGAGTCAGGGGGGTACACTCCCAGACGGTAACGGGCTGATTATAACCTCGACTATTGGAAACTCATCGAGGGTAGTGTATTATGAAGATTTTGGACCACCACTCATCGGTACACTAAAGATCGAGAAGTCAGGTAATTTGTGGCGATTTTATGTTAAATCAGGTAGTTCCTGGAATCAGGTTGGCCCTCCGGTTCAGGCTTCATTTGGATGTCACGAGGTTGGAATGGGAGTAAAGTCGTTTCAAAGTGGCGGGACCGCAGTACGGGGTCATTTTGACAATTTTTGCATCCGATAGTTAACAACGGTTTGCCCAGTAAAAGAAACCAATTTTTCACAGAGTGATATCCTTAAAACATTACTCAGGGCGTTTTGGAAACACGGCCTATGCTGCCACAAAGCAATGCAACCGAGTTTCCCATGCAGAACGCTGTCCAGTATTAACTGAACCGCCCCGGACAGATCTTCCTGGATAAAAACGTGAACTTTTGCTATGAGTCCCGCCATCGGCGGGACTCATAGATTTGCTTCAGGCTCCCACCATACAAAACCCCACGGTTTTGCCCTTGCCTTTCACCAACCGTTTCCGTTATATTGCATATAATAATGTATAATCTTCCGGCAGGGGACTTCCTGCCTGTGCATTGCACGCAGACGGGTCTCACCATTAGCTCATATCCTTGCCGGGCGCACACAATCCGGGGCAGCCGACAGCGTAAATGCCGCGGCGGAACTCTACGATATACAAATGATTACTTTTATATTGAGATGCTATGAATAGACTGATTAAATTAGTCATCAAATCCCTACTACTTACATCAATATTGATGTTTGCAGGAGTTGCCCTGTCTCAGGCTGCTGAGTTGCAGAAGTTCTCTGACGCAAGATTGATAAATAATCCGGCAAATGATGGAGATAGCTTCCTTGTGAAGGCTGATGGGAAAACCCTCCATGTGAGACTCTATTTTGTTGACTGTCCTGAAACTTCAACGAGTTCTAAAAGTGATGCACGACGGGTAAGAGAACAAACACGCTATTTCGGACTGTCCAACCCGGCACGTATCATTCATTTCGGTAACAAAGCAAAAACATTTGTTGAAGGCAGGCTTGCCAACCCTTTTACTCTTTATACTGCCTTTGCAAGTGCGATGGGAAGATCATCCAGTGGGCGGGTATATGCATTTATCACTACATCAGATGGAAATGATTTGGCAAGTCTGCTTGTTAAAAAAGGGTTAGCCCGCACACGTGGTACAGGTAGAAAAACGCCTGACGGTATACCTCGCAGTGAAATGATTAAGAGGCTTAGGGATATAGAGATTTCGGCAATGTTGAAACGTATCGGCATTTGGTCGGAGAGTGATCCTGATCGAATTGCCGAGCTTCGTGCCAAGGAACGTCGTGAAGAGGGTGAACTGCAGGAAATACAAAATCAAGTTTCTAAAGCCAACTCCCCAAAAGGGTTAGTTGACTTAAATACTGCAACCGAAAAAGAGCTTCAGTCTATCAAAGGAATCGGTCCGGTTTATGCGGCAAGAATTATTGCCGGACGCCCCTATAAATCCATAGATGACCTGCTCAAAGTAAAAGGGATTGGCCGTAAAAAGCTTGACAAGATTCGAGCTTATTTTACAGTTGGAAGATAATTATAAAAAAACGCTGGTAGCCGGACTAAACAAACATATTATTATCTGATTTAACAGGAGGGCTTGATAATGAAAAAAACCGATTGCAGGAGTTACAAAAATCGGGGTTCCCGGAAAACATTTCGTTTCTTTGGGGTAGCAGTACTGATAGTTTTAATGTTGGGAGGGCTTATTTCGGTTCTTGGTGGCTGTGCAGGTACCAGGCAGGCAATTGAAAACAGAGAGATGTCATTAAGTGCAAAGATGTCGGATACCATCTTTCTTAATCCTGAAGTACTTGAAAAGAATAACAGGATATATGTTCGCGTTACAAACACATCTGATTTTCAGGAGATAAATTTTGCTCAGCTTCTAAAAAATAAACTTTCCGCAAAGGGGTATACAATAACGAACAAACCATCTGAGGCTGGATATATAGTACAGGCAAACTTTCTTTACCTTGGTGCAAAGAAAAAAGACCTGACAGCAGATGGAATGCTTGTAGGTGGTTTTGGTGGTGCACTGGCTGGGAGCGCAATAGGAAAAGGCCGGCGTGGCCCTGCACTTGCAGCAGGAGCAGGAGCGGTAGTAGGAAGTGTAGTCGGTGGGCTTGTTGGTTCCATGGTACATGTGGATACATATTTGGGGGCAGTGGACATTCAGATCAAAGAGAGAGTGCCTGGAGGGGTGATTGGCACAATGCGGACAAATGCAAAACAGGGTTCTTCAACAACTCTGAAGACTACGCGGAGAATAGAATCGAAATTTCAGGAGTATCGAACCAGAATAGCTGTCAAGGCAACACAGACGAACATTGACAGGGTTAAAGCATGTAATGCAATAGCTCAAATGCTGGGTTCTAAAATAGCCGGTATGTTTTAAAATAACCGGAAACTTCTCTGGTTACATTTGTATAAAAAATCGTTAAACTAATAAATGACAAGATGTTGGTACATCCCGATAAAAAGGCAAAAGTCATCGGTCTCATGTCCGGCACGTCTCACGACGGGGTGGACGCTGCGCTGGTAGAGATAATGCCGGGTGGTACTACCGGGAATAACGCATCTGCAGACAGCATTGAATTAATCAAACACCTTCACCGTCCTTTCAGTAAGGCGCTGAGAGAGGAAATACAAGGTGCATTTTCCGGAAACACGGAACATATATGCAGGTTAAACTTCAAGCTGGGAGAGGTCTTTGCAAAAAGTGTACTATCCATGCTTGAGGTTTCAGGATTAAGCCCTGCGGATATTGATGCCATAGCCTCTCACGGCCAGACTATCTATCACATCCCACCTTCAGGCAGCCCGTCAAGGAGAAAATCCGGCTCTACCCTACAGATAGGTGAGGCGTCAGTGATAGCGGAAAGGACAGGCATTATGACCATATCTGATTTCAGGACCCGCGATATGGCTGCCGGAGGACACGGTGCACCACTGGTCTCGTTTGCGGATTATCTGCTTTTCAGAAAAAAGGGACAGACGATGGCTGTATTGAATATAGGAGGTATTGCCAATGTGACACTCGTTGAAGAGGAGATAGACAACACCATTGCCTTTGATACAGGTCCTGGAAATTCATTGATCGACGAGTCAATAAAATATTACTCATCCGGCAGACTCGCTTTTGACAGAAATGGCTCTGTTGCAGAATCCGGCCGGCCGGACAAGGGACTACTGAAAGAACTCCTGAAACATCCATACCTGAAGAAGAGACCACCAAAGACAACAGGCAGGGAGGTCTTTGGTGCAGAGATGGTAAAAGATATTTTCAGCAGATACGGCAAGCTCGCTTTCGAGGACATCATAGCAACACTGACCCATTTCACGGCAACAAGCACTTACAGGGCAATAATTCCACATGGGCCTGATGAGGTCATTGTAACAGGCGGAGGCACGAAAAACAGGTTTCTCATGAAACTCATCCACGGGATGTTCGGGGCAAAAGCGATCACTGTCAACAATATATCAAAATATGGTATTCCTCCTGAAGCAAAAGAGGCTGTAAGTTTTGCCCTGCTCGGTTATCAGACCCTGAACCTGCAGCCAGGCAACCTCCCCTCTGCCACAGGAGCGCATAGCAAGGTGATTCTCGGCAAGATAACCCTGCCATAAATTAATGGTTGAAAAACCTGATTAATGTAAATACCTCACAGGGTTTTCTGTAATACAGCTCATTACAACCTGTTCATCAATCCCCATCCCTATCAGCCTTTCTGAAACCTCGGTAACCGTCATACACCCGCCCGAGAGCCTGCCGCCACTCTCTGTTATACCCTGAGACTTCAATGATGTCCGTGTCTCTTTTACTGAATCTGAAACAATGATTATCCTTTCAGGATTTTTAACCTTGAATATAAGCTCAATTGTCTTTGCATGAAGATGAAATGGATCTGATATCACTTCAATAAAAACATCCTTATTCATGAGTCCAAACCCTGCAATTCCGGGCTCCCGGTGATGAAAGCCCCTCATGGCATTGAATAGATGTGTAATCCCCCGTGCCCCGGAATGAAAACCCCTCTCAGCCTCAGCATAAGTAGCATCAGAGTGCCCCATACTGACGATGATTCCCATACCGGATATTTTTCTTATCAGTCCCTCCGCACCCTTAATCTCCGGCGCAATGGTCATAATCCTTATAATATCTTCAAACCCATCGATCAGCATTTCAAGGTTGTACTCTTCTGCTTCAAGGAATGCCCCGGCATCAAGGGCACCACATTTTACTGGATTAAGAAAGGGGCCCTCAAGGTTTATACCAACAATAACTGCACGCCCATCTTCTCCCGCTTTCTGCCTCTCAATTGCACTCCTGATTGTGGCCATGTTTTCACGCATTACCTCAATGGCGGCAGGGTATACGGTAGGGATGATCTCCGAGACCCCCAGGCGGCCATGGATTTCCGCCATCTTCAGGATATCCCCAGCAGCCACCGTCCTCGTATCATAACCACCTATACCGTGAGTATGTATATCTATAATCTTCATTAATTCCTTCAGCCTTTACCCTCTTCAGCCCCACCACTCAGCCCCCTGAAGACAAAAACGCCAAAAAGCAACCCGACAAAAACGTATATGCCTCCCTCAACATGCCTCCCGAACAGGAGCATCCCAAGCCCTATGGTAATTCCGTAAATAAATATACACCCATAAAGCCAATCCCTGATAGAAACCTTTAACCCCTGATTCAAATTCTCCGTGTGATGGAGCTTCCCCTCTATCCTCTTCCACCCTGCCCCGCCTACATTGACCTTTCTGTAAAATTCCAGCAGGTGTTTTTCATCGACTGGTCCGGTTAACAGGGTTACCGTCACCCAGATGACTGTGGAGAAGAATATTATAAGGAAGAGTTTTTCATAGAAAGGGAACCCGGGGTGCGCAACGTAAATATAAGAAGATATAAGTGTGGATGCCACCATGGCCGAGACTTCACTCCAGGCATTCACCCTCCACCAGAACCAGCGCATAAGGTAAACCAGTCCTGTGCCGCTTCCAAATGCGATGAGGAATTTAAAGACCTCCACGATCGAGGTGGCATAGTATGTCACAACTGCGGTTATCAGGCTGAGGACGAGTATGGAAATCCTTGTCACTGTTATGTAATGTTTTTCAGAGTTGTTGCGGTTGACGAACCTCCTGTAGAAATCATTGATGAAATACATGGATGAAAGGTTCAGATAGGTGCTGAGGGTGGACATGAATGCAGCAAAAAAAGACGCAAGCATAAGCCCCCGGACTCCCTCGGGAAGCAGGTCAACCACCATCATCGGATAGACGGATTCATGGTCAGTTACAGCGGGATAAAGTATGAGCGAGGCGACTGCAGCCACTATCCAGGGCCATGACCTGAGCGCATAGTTAGCAATATTAAAATACAGGGTTGCTCCGACAGCATGTTTTTCATCCTTGCATGAGACCATCCTCTGCACAATCACCCCGCCGCCATCAGACGAATACTTGGACCACCAGCTCATGCCCATATAGGCGATAAACATCAGCACAGGCAGACTGAAAAAACCGCCATCAAGGGGTGGAAAGAAATCCGTATAATGCTGTCCGCTTCCGTATATGGAATCTATCCTTGATGTGAGCATATTCAGTCCTCCTACCTTGTCAACAGCAAAGTATGCGATGAGCACCGCCCCTATCATGGCAATGATAAACTGAAGAAAGTCTGTAACGATCACCCCCCAGTAACCGGACATCAGGGCGTATACTATGGTTATGCCGCTTGATATGAAGATGGCCTGCCACTTGTCCCACCCCATGGTGACATCGAGTATCTTTACCATGGCAAGTATTACCTGGGCCTTTATGATCGTGTGAATGAAGACTGAAAAATATATCGCCTTAAAACCCCTCAGGATCAAGGCAGGCCTTCCAGAATAACGCATCTCTGTAAGCTCCACATCAGTCATCACCCCTGCAGACTTCCACAGTTTTGCAAAGACTGCAACAGAGAGCATACCGCTTATAACAAAGCACCACCATTGCCAGTTTTCGTAAATACCCTGAGATCGGACGAGCCCTGTAACATAAAGGGGAGTGTCTGATGAAAACGTAGTGGCAACCATTGAAGTTCCTACGAGCCACCACGGGAGGTTTCTTCCCGAGAGAAAAAACTCTTCGGTGCTTGAGGATGCCCTCTTGGTAAAGTAGAGCCCGAGCACAAGGGACATCACCATATATGCAATTATGATTATCCAGTCAATCTGGGTTATTCTCATGGCTCTATATTAACCGGAAGCTTTCCCTTAAAATCCATCTCTCCCTTTAAACACCTGACAACAGAATGCTGTGCCTGCCGGGTCACGCTATAGGCGGCAATCAGCATATCAGCCTCTGAAAAATGCCTGAGAACATAAGGACTCCCAAAGGAAACCACAATGGACTTTCCCGCCCTCCTGATACATTCCTTTATCCTGCCCTTCTCTTCATCTTCTATCCCTGAACTCCCCTTCCATGCAGCAACGCTGCCGAAGATGGCAAAAATCACTGTATTCAGCCCGCCTATCCTATCCCCTTCCGATTCTTTTATATTAAACACCTGCACATCATTGCCTGAAAAATTCCTCAAAGGAGACTCCGTGCCATACCCTTCATCCCCGGCAAAAATAATACAGGTCTCCCCTGCATCCTTAAGCGGCAACAATCCGGGAATTCCTTTCACAAGGGTTATGGACATATCAGTAATCCGTGATGACAATTCAACATGCTCCCGGTAATCGAATCTCCTCTTTCCCCCTTTCTTCAACTTCATCTTGACCCTAAGTATCCGTTCCACCGCCATATCTACCTGCCCCTCGTCAATATCTCCTGATTCAATAGCCGCCACAAGCCCTCTGACAGTTGAATCAGCATCTGCAGGATGGAGCAGTATATCCACACCTGCCTTAATACATTCTGCAGGTATATCAGTAACATTCTGAAGGGCATCCATGCTGAGGGCGTCCGTCAGGATCAGGCCATCAAACGAAAGCTCCTTTCTCAAAAGGCCGGTTATTATGCTTTTTGACAGCGTTGCAGGCCCTGGATCAATAACCGGGATACTGAGATGCCCCACCATGATGCTGCTTACCCCTGCATTGATGGCCTCTGAAAATGGCAGGATGTCTGTCTTCATCAGGTCCCTGAGGGGTTTATTAATCACTGGGAGTGAGATGTGAGAGTCTGTGCCGGAATCACCGTGGCCAGGGAAATGTTTGGCACAGCTTATGAGCCCAGCACCTTCGAGCACCCTTACGTATTCCGAGCCGAACCAGGCCACAGTCTCTGGGGAGTCGGAAAAAGCCCTTGTACAGATAATCGGGTTGTCCGGGTTCTGATTCACATCGAGCACAGGAATTAGAGGCATGTTTATCCCAATATCCATTGCCTCATCAGCTATTGCCTGTAAGGCCTTTCTTAAGATTGCAATGTCTTTTGGGTCCTCTCTGTTGATTGCCGCAGCCATGGCCATCTGAGGAGGGAACCTCGTAGCCCCTGTAACCTGCTGTCCCACACCCTGCTCAATATCAGAGGCCATAAATAGGGGCAACTCTGACAGGGACTGGATTGTATCAATAAACCCCTTTAGCTCATCCCTCCTGCCCCCAAATATTATAAACCCGCCGATCCCTTTCCGGACAAGTTCGAATATCCCATCCTGATATGTCCTTGAGCTGAGCCGTTCCCCGTCAAGCCTGCTGATGATGAGTTGATACAGTTTCTGCTCTAATCCGTGCACAGGACATTATAAACTACAGGGGAGTGAGAATTAAACTCTCATCCGAATGTCTGATAAACATGGTTGTTGGAAGATTTAGGCTTTTCCTGCTGTATCCGGGTATAATATAACCATGATAGTTAAAGAGAGACATAATCTCCTTACTGTGGTGATTATCACATCTTTTCTGCTATTTATGGCCCTTGGCTGTGAACCTATCACTGAAAAACAAGGGATTGATAGAAATTTTAATTCTGACAGCCCGGGAGGTGAGATGACCTTTTTAGCAGAAGTCAGATGGATTCCCCTGGAGGGTGGATTCTATGGCCTGGTGGCCAAAGACGGCAGACGTTTTCTGCCCGTCAACCTGCCCCCGGAGTTCAGGCAGGATGGATTGGATGTCTGGGTCAGAGGAAAACCCGCAGATGTAGCCACCATTCAGATGTGGGGGACGCCTTTTGAGATTTATGAGATAAAAGTCAGCGAAGAGCCTTGAGCATTAAAGTTAAAAATCAGGCCTTGAAGTCAGCATACTGACTACACATTTTTTTCCAGAGAGACAAATTCCTCCATGGCATTATCAATCTCAAAGAGTATGCGCCCTGTCTTTAATGCCTGAATTGACAGGGGATTGGCATCATTAACCATGTTCCTGAAAGAATCAATTCCATAGCTGAAGAAATTCAGCACCCCAGACGGGTCACGCTCCCTCAGAAAAAGATTATCTTTCAGGAAATCAACTGGAGTTCTGTATAGTACGAGTATATTTACCGGAAGTGAAGGGGGTGGCACATCTTCCCCTTCCGGATTGAAGACGACCACTGCGAGGGTATCAGCACCCCTGTCTTCATGGAGGCGAAGGATAAAATTCGAGAGCGGTTCAAAGAAAAACAGATCAACCCAACTCTGTCTCAACAAATCCCAGGATAGCCTTTGCACTGTCGATTGCCTCCTTTGCGGTCTCCTCATCAAAGTAATCCTTTGGAGCGCCTTTTTCAAAACAATAAGGATATCTTGATGGAACAAAAAAGGTGTCAAGAAGACGCGCCTTATGCAGTAATTGCTTTGTTGCAGTCTCCACCCTGCTCAGAAGAAAATAGACCGATGAACCTGTTGCAGTTATGCCCTTCCTCGTAAGGAGCCCTGTAACCCCAAGCATGGCAGCATGGTGGGAAAGAAAACAGGCATCCTCATAAAAACCCCCGCTCTTGGAATGCTCTGCTGATGCTACGGTCCTTTTGGCCTGGTTTATCCAGTCTGTAACCCTCATTTCCTACACCTCGGTTAAAAATTCACCTATACTGTCAAGATTGCGTAAACCAAAGCTGAATTATCAACTCCTGGGTTTTGCCAGTATCTCAAGCACCCTCAGGTCAAGAAACCTCTTTGAAGCGGCTGACTTTACAATCATAACCGTGTCCGCCCCCCTGCCGGTACCCGCCACGGTCAGGACCTCTGCACCCTCAGGGATAAGACCTGCGTCAACCACCATCATCGCCATTTCACAGCAGACCTTTGGTCCCTCCCCGAACCTCCTGAGTGACTGGGCAACAATAAGTGTAGGATAGAGGCCGTTGAACTTTGAAGACAGGGATGTCTCAAGGGAATGAGTAATCATGGTACCGGTGTATACCTTTGCACCATTTGACTCGATCTTTCTTGCCACCTCAGCAGGCATCTCTATGGTATTTGGCTCCCTGAATCCGTGAGAATGCGTAACAACCACGATATTCACCCCACTGTCCTTTAAAGCCTCACTGAAGCGGAGCCCTGTCTCACCGGTGGTGGAGGCAATCACAAGATCACGGATATGCCCCTCTTTGAGTATATCCTGGACAGCCCTAAGGCAGTCCTCTGTATTATCACGACCTGGTTTCTCAAAATATAATACCTTTCTTTCCATTAAAAGCCCTCCATAAAATATTTATACCATAAAGAAAAGATAAAAACAAGCAAAAACAAAAAACCTGTCACCTGCCAAGCATCTCTTCCGTAGTTATCAATACAGAATCTGCAAGCGCAGTCAGGTCGTACCCGCCCTCAAGGGAAAATACAGTGGGGAGTCCATCTGCTGCTGTGAGTATACCCCTTGCTATACTTCTTATCCCCTCATCCGTCACATGAATGCCGGAGAGGGGGTCTTTTGCGTGTATATCGTAGCCAGCTGATATCAGGATGATATCAGGATTAAAAGAAGAGACAAGCCCCTGGAGCACCTCCGTATATATATGTGTGTACTCTTTATCCCCTGAACCGGACGGTAAGGGGATATTATACGTAAACCCCTCTCCCTTACCGGAGCCCCTCTCACGCTCACTTCCGGTGCCGGGATAATGGGGGTACTGGTGGGTACTGAAGTAGAAGACCGTATCGTCCTCATAAAAAATATGCTCTGTGCCGTTACCGTGGTGGACATCAAAATCGACTATAAAGACCCTGTCATACCCCAATCTCCGGGCATATCCGGCCCCCACAGCCACGTTGTTGAATATGCAGAACCCCATGGCCCTGTCTGCCTCTGCATGGTGTCCCGGCGGGCGGACTGCACAGAATGCACTATTTATAACACCCTGATGACACTTCTCAATGGCTTCCATAACTGCGCCGGCAGCATGGAGAGCCGCCTCAAGGGTCCCTTCGGACATAAAGGTATCAGCATCAAGATAACCTGTGCCGAAGTTTTTTATCCTCTCAACATAGTCATGGGTATGAACAGCCTCTATCTCTTCAAAACCTGCCTTTCTGGGTTTGAGATGGATGAGGGACTCCCATATATCGGATTTCTGCAGTCTGTTGTGTATTGACTTAAGGCGTTGCGGAGATTCAGGATGCCACTCGGGTGTCAGATGATTCAGGAAGACGGCGTCATAAATAAATCCTGCCTTTTTCATGGACGCTCCATCTAAACGGTTACAATTTTTAACTCTTCCACCCGGCCTTCTTTTATGCTGAAGGCACGCACAACCGGTTCATCATCATTCATAAGACTGATTATAATATAGGCAAGGTCGTCATAAAAGGCAAGCCTGACATCCTTTGCTGATGGAAAAGCCTCTGATGCGGGGTGGGAGTGATATATTGCCACCATCTTGAGCCCCTTCTCTCTGATGGCCTTCATAACCTGAAACTGCTCTTTTGGATCCATATAATAGCTGACAGGCGAGTGCTCTGTGTTGACCATTTCAAAGACCTCAACAACTTCATCATCTGCTCCGGCGAGTATACCGCACACCTCTTCGGGGGCACCTTCACGGGCATGATGGATTAACCTATCTAAATGCTGCCTGGAGATCTTTATGGATTTCATGTAATAAGGTCATTATCCAGACTCTTTTTCAACATTAAGCTAAAAATCAACTCTCAGAAGCGAGGTTGAGTACAGGATACCGGAATGTTTCTTCTGTATCATCGGTAAAGGCAGGGCAAACCTTACATTATCCTTCTTTATCTCAACAAAACTCCTTGTCTCTGCAACTCCAAAAACGAGGCCGCCCAATGTACCCACAGCCACTCCCATACCAAGCTTCGCAGCAAAGTCATCCTGATCAACAAGATAAATAGCGCCTCCGAGTATGGCACCAACCACTGCCCCATACAGTGCATCCCTGTAGACTATCTCTCCCTTGGCCCCTGCTGCAAAGGCTACACTCTGAGACAGGAAAAGAAACAGGACAGTAACAATGAGAAACTTCTTAAACATATACAACCTCCTTAACATTCACTGATAACTCCTTGGTATTTTAACATGTTTGACCAATTGAAATGAAGCTCAAAGATTAAAAAAGAGAAAAGGAAGTTAATTTTTCTTAAAGCCTATCTCCCCGGCATCATAAATATGTCGGTTGCCATCTCCTTATCCACTGCTATCTGGGTATGCCCAAGCCTGAAGACATACGATGGGAAGGTCTGCATCACTTCAATGGTGACTCCCGGCAATATACCCATGGTCATCAGTTTCTGAAGCTTTTTATTATCCCTCGTGTGCAGGTATGCCACCCTCCCCTTTACACCCCTCTTGACATCAGCCAGGCTCGAAACTATATTCCTTGCTGTCTTTACAGAGTCCCTGCAACACCTCCCTGCAGGGATGGGTCTGTTATGAGGGCAAACCCCCGGATGGCCTAAAAGGGTGCAAATGCTTTCCTCCACCTCCCTGCGGAGCAGATGCTCAAAGAGACATGCATTCTCCTCCATCAGCCCTCTGTCCAAATCAAACACATCAACCATCAGACGCTCTGCCAGCCTGTGTCTCCTTACAGCACTCTCAGCCTCTCCCATCCCCTCCTCTCTCAACGTTGCTGAGTCAGGGGAGACATCAATATAGTTTAACGACATAAGTTCCTGAATCTCCGGAGCATCCCTGTCTGTCTTCAGCTCCTTCAAGCTTACCCTCTCCTCTCCCATCTCACGGATCATTATCCACAGATACTCCAGTATTTCCTCAGCCTTGTTGCTTAAACGCATTTCTCTTCTCCTTCCATTTTTTAAATAGTTTTAAGAGGCCCGATTCTCCCGGGACTTCATACCCGCAGTTTGGGCATTTAATCATACTGCATGACCTTCCCACAGGGCAGCCATTACAGGCGGCCTGTCCATCGCTTTCATTAAATTCAAGTCCACACAACCGGCATTTCATAAGGTCACCCCCAGGCCATTGAGAATGAGATTAACAACAAACCCTACAAAGAAGGCAAAGGGAAAGATAAAGGCAGCCATACCAACCGCCATCTTTACCCCCCGCTCCTTTATGGTAATGGAGAGCTGTGCAATACAGGGCATAAACAGGGCAAGGGTAATAATAGAGACAACAAGCGGGATACCGTCAAGGATTCCTGCATTCTTCAGGTCATACAGGCCTGCAGCCCCGAAATCCCTCCTGAAGAAACCGTAGAGAAAGGCAGTCGCCGCCTCTTCCGGAAGCCCTATCCACTTAACAGGATACGACAGAACATTAACAATTATGTCAAAAAGACCTGTAAGCTTTCCTGCCCAGATAAGAACGCTTGCGAGAATAAAGAGTGGAAAAACTTCCTTAAAATACCACTCCACCCTTGTGTACGTCTTGGTAAAGACGTTTGAGAGCTTCGGCCATCTGAGGGGTGGCACCTCCATATAGAAGAGGGGACGTTCGCCGGGCATGAGTCTTGCCGACAGAAATCCGACAAAGAGAAAGACCGATGTCATTACAATTATAAATATTGCAAGGGCCTTTACATTACCTGAAAGGAGGGCAAGAATCACACCAACCTGTGCAGAACACGGAATCGCAAGGGAGAGCAAGAGTGTGGCTATCACCCGCTCCCTCCGTGTCTCCAGTGTCCTCGTCACCATGGTTGCCATGGTATCACAGCCGAACCCCAGCACAACAGGAATTACAGCCCTGCCATTGAGTCCGATCTTTTTAAAAATCCTGTCCAGGAGCATGGCAAGCCGTGGCAGATACCCTGTATCCTCTATTATTGAAAATGCAATGAAGAAAGTGGCCACAACCGGCAGGATAATGGCCACGGCATATCTGACACCAAGGGTGATTATCCCGTACTCGTTAACAAAGAGGTCCTGAACCACCTTCCAGGGAATGATTGATGTTACTACCCCTGTAACAAAAGGGTTTATGTACTCTCCAAAAACCCTCCTTTCCAGGAAATCAACAGAGACCTGTGCACCAAAAACACCCACGAATTCATACAAAGCATATATTGACAGCAAGAGAAAGGGAATTCCTGTCAGAGGATGCATCATGAGCTGACTCAGCCTTTCTTTCAGGTCAGTCCTTCTTGAAATCTCAATTGTAGCAGCACCTTCCACCAACTTGGTTATAAACGCCTGCCTTGCCAGTGTGATAACGTAGTTTAACGGCTGACTGAACCCTCTCCCTGCCTCCTCAGCTATCTTATAAACGGCTACACCCCCATCCTTCTCCCGCTCCCTGATCATGCCCTTTATCTCAGGGTCATCCTGGAGTAAAAGCAGAGCCACCGCCCTCTTTGAAATACCGTAGCTCCCCTCCAGACCCTCTTCAATCCCCTTTATGGCTGACTCAATGAGCCCGTCATACCTGAGGGGCACCCTGCTGACATGCTTTTCATATCCCGAAATGGTCTCTTTCAGGAGGTCCATTCCCTTTTTCTCTGTAGCAATGGTTGCAACAACAGGTATTTTCAGGGCCTTCCGTAAAACATCAAGATCAATCTTCATTCCCAGCCCTCCGGCCTCGTCCATCAGGTTGAGGTCAAGGATAACGGGAAGCCCTGCCTCAAGGAGCTGCAGGGTCAGATGGAGCATCCTTTCAATATTTTTGGCATCAGCCACATGGACAATCACATCAGGGTTCTCCCCCATCAGTACCCTTCTGGCAACACGCTCCTCCTCGGTTATGGGAAGGAAGGAATACATCCCGGGGGTATCAATTACCCCAAATTCCGCATGACCGATCACGGCCCTGCCCCTGGTCACCTCAACGGTTGTCCCGGGATAATTCGAGACCGTCACATATTTCCCGGTGAGGTTACCAAAAATAACACTCTTGCCCACATTGGGGCTTCCGACAAGGACAACCTTTCTCAAACCCTCCACTTCTTCATCAACGTTTCCATGACAGTTACACTTTGCTTCTTTTGTCTTTGCATTCATTATTTTTTCTCTCCCGTCACAAACTTATATATGGCATCCGGGGTCCAATCGCCAGTTCCCGGAAGGCAACCGTTAAACATTGAAGCCCTTTTATTGTACGATTGAACAACTGTTCAACTAAATATCAAAATAAAAGCGATACCTGTCTTACATATCCTCAACGTGCCTCAGACACTCATCAAAGAGGTTCTTTATATGTATATCATCAAGTGAATAGTAAGCCATCTTTCCTTCCTTCCTGTATTTTACGAGCTTCATATTTCTGAGCACCCTCAACTGATGAGAAACAGCGGATTTTGTTGCACCCAGCAGGTTTGCAATGTCACACACGCAGAGCTCCTCCTGCGACAGGGCAAATATTATCTTTACCCTTGTCGGGTCACCGAGCGCCCTGAAGGTCTCTGCAAGGAGCTGTATTGTCGACTCCTTCTTCATCTTCTTTTCAACAGAAACCACCTTCTTCCTGTCAACATAGGTAATCTCGCAGATCTCTTCTTTTGTCTTCTTCATTCAATACACATATATGAACAAACGTTCAACTGTTTGATATTAACAGTGGCGGGGTATAAATGTCAAGAAAAGAGTTTAGGAGTTCCCCCTCTACCTGGCCCCGTTTACAATTTCCAGTACTATCCGGTCGACCTCTTCTGCTATGGTCTTAATGTTTGCCTCCGGATAGAAATCCGATATTATCTTTGGTCTCAAGGCGCTTATGTAGGTTTTACCGTTCTCTACATAGACACTGATGGGGCATGGAAGCATGAGGGCTATCCTGACGTCGGCCTTCAGGACCTCGTTTGCATATTTGGCATTACATATCTCGATAATCTTTAACGGCTCCCTCTCAAACCCCTTACCCGCAAGCGTTGCCTTCACATCATGAACATGCAGCACTCCAAACCCCTTCTCCTTTGTCTGTGCTATGACTGCCTCCACTGCCTCATCAAAACCCTTGCTTGTCTCAACCGTGTAATCAAACTTTTCCATTCCGAACCTCCTTGAATTAAAATGCCCTCAAATTGAGTGATCCATACCCGAATCCGGCGATAAAAACCTCAAACAGGGAAGGGAAGCGGTATGATAGAGTCTGAACGGTTTTAATTTCGCAGTAAATTCACCCGGATGGTGAATTGCGAAATTCCCTCGGAGATGGACACGATGTCCATAGAGAATGAGTGAAGACTCTGTCATATCGCTTCCAACAACCGTTTAACTCCGGATTCGGGTATCATTAAATTTATCATCTCCCCATAATCTGCATGTACCGTGCAATGCCGTTCCTTGTAATCAACCCTATGACCTTGCCTCCTTCCGTAACCACAAGCCTTCCCCTGTCCTCATTCAACATCAACTCCAGGGCCTTTATGACATCGGTTTCAGGGGAGACCTCCCAGCGCCTGCTATGTGAGACCACCACGTCGGAAACCTTCACATCCCCCCACTCCTCCCTTGGAACTTTCTTGATATCCTTAAGGGTTACAAAGCCGAGAAAATTTTCATTTTCAAATACGGGAAAACCTCCAAAACCATACTTGAGAAAATAATGATTCACTGCCTCATCTATTGTAACATCCGGAGTGAATGCTACAATATCAGTGATCATTACATCCCTCACCTTAATGCCCGAAAGGGTCTCCTGAAGGCTCGCCTGTTGATAACTTGTCTGCGCCGCCGTATAGAGAAACCAGCCGATAAGTATCAGCCACAGACTTCCCGGAACACCCATAAAGACTGAAAACAGACCAAAGAAGATAAAGAAAAGAGCTATCCTCTGTCCGAAAGTGGCGGCTCTTCGTGTGGCATAGAAAAAATCACCTGTCCTTTTCCATATGACGGCCCTCAACACCCTGCCTCCATCCATGGGAAATCCCGGTATCAGATTGAAGACTCCGAGAATGAGGTTAAGCTGTGCAAGATAGGAAAAAAGGGCCTTCACTCCGGCACTGGCCGCAGCAGCATAGAACAGAAAAAAGAGACCAGCAAGAAAGAGACTTGAAATCGGCCCTGCAATCGCCATCCTCAGCTCTGCCCTGGGGGTCGGAGGCTCTCCCTTCATCTGCGCAACACCACCAAATATAAAGAGCGTTATACTGACAATTGATATCCTGTATCTCCTGGCAACAAAGGAGTGTGCAAGCTCATGGAATGCCACAGAGGCAAAGAGGAGGAGTGAGGCTATGGTACCTTTAATCCAGTAAGAGACAGCCGGAAGGTCAGGCGCTGCTTCAGGAAAATAAAAAGTAGATAATGACCAGGTTATCAGGCTAAAGACAATAAGCCACGAAAAATGGATCCGGATAGGTATTCCCATTATTTTCGTTATTTTCCATGAACCGTGAAGCAATGTTCCATTCATCGAAAGCCTCCTTTTTCAGTCCGGCTGCAGGGAAAAGCAATCAAACAGGCAGAGAAAGAGTGACAATCATTGAATCCTCTTATGAGAGAAACCCTTGGTATGGCTCCTGTCCCGCCAAATCCCGCGTTATAAAAGATTAAGCCTGTTTCTGAGTTCAAATCCCCTCAAACTCCCTGACTTCCTGTTACCCTTATACTGAACCATCACCTTATGTGTATCCCCCATCCCGAGCAGAAGCCCTTTAATCTTCGGTATCTCACTCTGAAATCCGGGATCAGCACTCAACATCCCTGAAATAACCCTGTCAATACCGAGCGAGACGAGAAATGTACCCTGGGGACAATACCCTATTGTCCTCATCCCCACATCCTCCCCCCAGTCCCTGAGGGCGGAAAAGTTAACATGGGCAGTAATATCCTGTTCTCCTATGTATCCATACGGGTCTTCATTACAGGTATGTCTGTGATAACAGAGCAGTGTACCCCGGCTCCTCTCCTCTGCATAGTATTCCCACGAAGGATAGCCGTAATCAATGGTGATAACAAAGCCTTCGGAGAGGAGATTATTTATCTCTTCAAGAAACCCCCTCAGCCTCAGGTTCACCTCTGTCCTGTAACCGGTTATCCCGGGTATCCGGTATCTCCTGATGTATTCTTCCAGAAGGGGAGTGCTTAACGCCCCCATGCTCTCTTTAAATCCATCTTCCGCCACATCCACATATACCTCGGAAAAGGTATCATTCATCTGAACTACATGTGCGGGAAAAGCGTCGAGCAGCTCATTTGAGACAACACACCCGCAGAACCTTTCCACATCGGAAAGAGAGGAGACCCACTGAACTATCCCTTTATACTTCGAGAGTGTTTCTTCCTGCCCCTGCCGCATATGCGGATTTCTTTCAACGATTATGTAATGCCACCTATCGCCCCAGTTGAACTCTCTCCTGATGTACGAGATAATCCCCTCTGCCAGAAATCCCCTGCCTGCACCGATCTCAAGAATGGTGAACTCCTTGGGCTCTCCCAAAAGCCTCCTCATCTCATCTATCTGTATCGCCAGGAGCCATCCAAAAACCGGGTGAAGATGCGGAGATGTGAAAAAATCACCATCAGGACCTATGACGGATTCCACGGACATATAATACCCGTATTCCGGCTGGTAAAGGGCCATATCCATAAATCTCTCAAACGTTATGGAACCCCCCTGCTTAATTCTCTCGCTGATTATCCTTTTAAGCATATCCCGTGATTAAATCCCGATAAGTAGATTATAATACAATCCCTGAAAATGTGCTAACCCGGAGAATAAAGATCTGAAATGGAAAAGATACGACTCATAATATTCGACCTTGACGGCACCCTTGTGGATTCCTCAAGGGATATCACCAATGCCCTCAATTATGCCCTGAAGCCCTATGGATTTAAGACCATGACAGTGGAGGAGACCGTAAAACTGGTTGGAGAGGGGATAGCAAGGCTTATAGAAAAGGTCATAGGGACTGAAAAGATCGGGATGAAGGATGATGTACTGAAGAGATTCCTTGAGTATTACTCAGACCATCTGACAGAGTATACCAGACCTTATCCAGGGGTAACAGAGACCCTTGACAAGCTCAGTGCATACGGAAAGGCGGTAATCTCCAATAAAAGGGAGGAGCTTTCCCGGAGACTCCTTGAAGAACTCAGCCTGGCACCTTACTTTAATCACATCCTCGGCAGTGACAGCACACCAGAGAAAAAACCCTCTCCCCTGCCGGTACTAACAGTCCTCAAACGGGAAGGTCTCACCCCTGATCAGGCACTCATGGTCGGCGACAGTAACCTTGATATTGAGGCTGGCAGAAAAGCAGGCGTCATTACTGTGGGCGCTGGTTACGGCTACAGGCCGTTAGAGGCACTAAAGGGGGCTGATTTTCTAATCAGGGAACGGCTTTCTGAACTCCCGGAAATCCTGGAGAAAATACAGACTGAAGAGTGAAGTGATAAAGAGGCCTGAGTCCCTGCTACAGGCCCAGGCCTCTTTATCCTGGCCGCGTTTATCTTATTTCTTGAGATCAGGCTGATAGGTCAGATTCTTATCCATCTTATATGTCCACGGTAAACCCTCAAGACGCCATCCTCCGATCATGCGCTGCCCATAGAACGGGCTATTCTTATCTTTTACCTTGTCACCCTCAAAACCACCAAGCAGGTTAAATACCTTGTCTGCCTTAAACCCGCAATCAACCGCAGCAGTGGTTGAAGCAATAGTCCTCGCAGCACTTCGACACATCATCAACAGTGTGTCAGTCTTTGGGTTGAACCTTGCCTTGAGGTCATTGCAGAAATTTTTATTCAGAACCTTTTTATAACCCTTCTTTCCCACCTTGGTTGTGTAGAATTTCCAGGGTATATTGTAAGCCCCAAGGGGATGACCTATATCCTGATATTCAGTTCTGGTTCTAACATCCACAATAAAGGTATTTTTTGGATCCTTCCTGAGCATCTTGTAGGCCTCTTTGGGAGTCACGTCACCACCCTTGTGCTTTCCCTTAATCGGGTAGACCTCCTGGTTTAAGGCAAAGACAACCGAACTAAAAGCAAACACCATCAGTACTGCTAACAACAACGTCTTTTTCACCAAATTCATGTTCTCCTCCTTTGGATGTGATAAAGCCAAACAAGTCTGGATTGGCTCCTCAATACAGAAAACTACTTCTGAACAGACCACCTCCTTTCACCGAAAATGCATTGGGGAAACCACCCGCTTTAATCATCTTACAACATTTTGTCGTCTTTGTCTTCTCCATCAAGTTAAGCAAAATTCATACCATCAACGACCTACTCATTGTTTTGTGAATTTATCAGCATTTTCGGCACTCAACGTTGTCCAAAAAGGGACACCATTTCCTCAAGTCTGGTCTGAATTGGACAGTTTTTTGACAGCTTCTCCTTTAACCTAAAATTACTATATATTCAGGAAGATACTACCCAAAATTGCTTAACATAGGGTATAATAAGACAGTGTCAGAGTTCATCTCTATAATCATCCCCAACTATAATGGGGAATCAACCATCGGAAAGTGCCTCGAAGCTGCTTTTTCATCCAGATATGATAACTTCGAGGTCATTGTGGTGGATGACTGTTCTGCCGACAACTCCATAGAGATCATTAAAAAGTTCCCCTGCAAACTTGTGGCCTTAAAGGAGCGCTCCGGGGCTTCAAAGGCAAGAAATGCCGGCGCACAGAACAGTGAGGGAAACCTCCTCTTCTTCATTGATTCAGATTGTATCGTGAAAGAGGATGCCCTTTTAATTGCGCGTGCTTCATACGCTGCAAACGGTACTGACGTGGTTGTCGGGGGCACATATACACCCATGTCTTATGACAACAGGTTCTTCAGTATTTTTCAGTCTGTCTTCATTAATTACTCAGAGACCAAGAACCTAAGAAACCCGGATTATATAGCAACCCACGCAATGGCCATTGATGCCGAAACCTTCAGAAAGAGCGGGGGCTTTCCGGAAGTCTTCATGCCCATAATCGAAGATGTGGAGTACAGTCACAGGATACGGAGGGAAGGATATAAACTGATCATGAACCCGGACCTGCTGGTACAACATATCTTTAATTACTCTCTTTCGAGATCCATGAAAAATGCCTTCAAAAAATCCAAATTCTGGACTATTTACTCTATCAATAACAAGGACCTCCTTGTTGATTCAGGCACGGCCTCTGTTGAACTGAAGGTCAATGTGCTATCATTCTTCCTAAACATCGTCTTCCTTCTGCTCTGGATATTTACACAGAACAGCCTGTTGCTCTATCCCATCCCCCTGATATTTGCAGTTAACATCTTTGTAAACAGACGTCTCATTCGGGCCTTCCATAAAACAAAGGGCCTCTTTTTTGCCTTTCTGGCCACATTATATTACACGTTACTCTACCCCCTGGCAGTAGGTACAGGAGGGATAGCAGGATTGATGAAACATTACCTCTCAAAAAAGAAAGGATTCTAAAAATGTCCTACTCACCGTTCAGACATGTTGGTTCGATATTCTGGAAACACAACCCCATTCACCTCACCCTGTTTCTGACCAAACGCTGCAATGCAAGGTGTCCTTTCTGCTTCTACCTCTCTGCTGACAACTACGCAAGCGCAGAGGCTGCTGAACTGACACTCGAAGAGATAGAAAAGGTATCCTCTTCAATGGGAAATCTGCTCTGGCTGGCCTTATCCGGCGGAGAATTGTTCCTGAGGAAAGATCTTTATGAGATAGTCAAGGTCTTTTATGAACAGAACAAACCCGCTATAATCCTTTTGCCAACCAATGGCTTACTGACCGATGTTATAAGGAACCAGGCAGAGAAGATACTGAAACTCTGCAAAAACAGTGTCGTCACCATAAAACTCTCCTTAGACGGACCCGAGGAGATACACGACACAATCCGGGGGGTCAAAGGCAGTTTCAGGAAGATGATGGCGACCTATAGGGCGCTCGGAAAGCTCATTGACAAATACCCGAACTTTGAACTCGGTATAAACTCTGTATTCTGTTCAATAAACCAGGACTACATGGATGAAATCCTGCAAATCGTGGGCGGCCTGGACAAGATCAAGACCCATACTGTCTCCCTGATAAGAGGAGATGTTTCAGACGGTGCATTGAAAGAGGTTGACACGGAAAAGTATAACAGGCTAATTGAACAGATGGCGACGGATCTCAGGGATAAAAAGGCGCCTACTTATCGGTTCAAGGGGGCAAAACTCAAGGCAGCCCAGGATATCGTGCAGCGAAGACTTATTTATGAGACACAGGTAAAGAACAAACAGATAATACCCTGCTATGCAGGCAAGTTGAACATAGTCATCACAGAAGACGGAGACGTTTATCCCTGCGAGTCCTTTACCCCGAAAATGAAACTCGGCAATGTCAGAAAAGACGGCTATGATATTAAAGGGATGTTGAAGACCACCCAGGCACGAGAGGTCGTACGTTCAATAAGGGAAAAGGGCTGCTTCTGTACACATGAGTGTTATTTCATGATAAACATCCTCTTTAATCCCACAATGTATCCCACTCTGCTGAAAGAGTACGTGAAAATCTGATTAAAGCTACTTGGCACCCCTGTTGCGTTCATAGACCTTTACGATTGTCCTGTATCTGAATACCCCTGTAGCCGTGCTAAAGACCCTGGAGAGATGATATCCCCTCACCCTCTTCCTGACATAGCCTGGAAGGGGCTGACCCACCCTCTGCGATATTACAACTACTGCACCGGCTTGGCCCGGCTTTTTCAGGCCGCTTCTGTAATATACGGGATTCCTGTACAGCCAGGTAAATCTCAGGGATGATTTTTTGACTCTTTCTGCCGGTATGGGACGTCCAAACCTCTTGTTCACCTCATAATTGTACAAAAGCTTCCTGTCCGTAAAAAGGTCCAGGATAGGTACGGCAACAGCAGGGTTAACAAAAGACCTCTTCTGCGGCAGGGTAAAGACCTCAGCATCCCCGATTTCAAGCGAATCCAGATACCTGCCAGCTTCCCTCAGGTTTACTGTACTGTATTTCTGCAGAAAGGGAAGATATACAGATATGGCCAGTACAAGTGAAGAGCCTATAACACAAAACACTATAAACTTCCTGACCTCTTTGGCCCTGATATTTCTCAGTCCGTAAGAGGCCATTAATGTCAGCATCGGCAACAGCGGGATGACATACCGTATCCTCCTTATCTGAAACAGAAGAACAAGAAGGATCAGGTAGCTTATGATCAAATATTTCATATCCTTTTTTCTGAATGCAACATAGAGGGAATATAACGCTGCAGCAGTAATAAAGGGGTTTATCTGAAAGAGGAAGGTTGAAGCAAAAGTCTCTCCCCACCGCCTCAGCCCCGGCATCTGATAGCTGAAGAGGAATTTAATCTGTCCTAAAAAGAAGTCAAACTTCAGTAAAATAACCACACTGATGAGCAATCCTGCAAGCAGGGCAATTACAGAGCTTCTGAGAAGTGGCCCCCTCCAGTCTTTTCTCAGGTACACCAGCAGTATGATACAGAGGACCGAAAGCATCGGCCAGGTCGAGTACTTGCAAAAGAAGACAAGGAATATGGCGATCGCCGAGGATATTATCCACCCTGCCCCCCCGTACTCCATTGCCATGAGAAAAGTAAAGATTGAGAGAGTCAGGAAGAACATCGTCGGCACATCAACCATCATAAACGGTATCTGGACAAAGAGATACGGGACCCCTAACATGAGAAGCCCGGCATAAAAACCCGTATCTTCGTCCCAGAGTGTCCTGCCGATCAGGTATGTGAGCACAACTGACAGTGAAAAGAGAAGTGTTGTGAATGCCTGGATATATATCCTCTGTTCCCCAAACACCTTAAGAATAATTCCGTAAAGGAAGGGTATAAGGGGCAAATCAGTCCATGCCAGAATATTGCCTCCCCATTCATTAAAGAAATATTTAAACCCATACAGTTCCAGATGCTTGGCCTGTGTAAAATATCTTGAGGTATCCACAATTACCTCAGGCTCACTCCAGAAGACCGCTGCAATCATAAAGGAAGAGATAAAAAGGAAGAGCGGATTGTGATCAAAAAAAGAGACCTTTGACAAGCCATAGGCAATTATAATAACGGGAATCAGGAGCAGAAAAACTCTGAATGCATTAATATCGGCAAATACCCACTGCCACCTCGTCAGCCTGTTATCGTCAAGAAAGCGAATTGAATAAAGTATTACAGGCGTGGCCAGTGTAAAAAAGGAAATTATCAGAAAATAAGGGGCTGTCTTGATATCAGATTGGTCCGTATCCATCTTTTTTTACCTTTTATAACTGCGTAATCAGGATTGAGCAGAGGCAGGGATTACTTTGAACAGGGAGAGGATATACCATCCCCTCCCTGCCCAAAGATTAATAGTTTTACCTTTCTACCGGGAAGTTCTTTCGGGCAGCATTACCAATAGCCCTCTTCATCATGTTACCACCCCAGAAACCTTTCCCCCATGATGTATAGCCGAATGACATCACACGGGCATCATACCCAAGTGCACGCAAGGCGACTATCGGGAGATTCTGAGTCTGCCCCGTGTAACAATACAGGACAAGTATCTTGTTCTTAGGCAGCTTTTTGAGGTTTTCAGGTTTGAGTATCTCACTGTATGGAATATTGATCGCCCCTGGAACGTGTCCAGCCTTGTAAGCCTTAGGCATTCTTACATCCACTACAAGGAAGTCCTTCTTCTTTGCCTTAATCCATTTGTATAGCTGATTTGCATTAACCTGGAAATGTTTTTTAGCCGGCCCCTGACTCAGCACGGCATCAAGCTCTTTTACTGCTGCCGGGCTAAGCGCATAGGCAGGTGATAAAAAAGCCAATAGTGCCACTACCGTCATAAATACCTTCAAAGTGTTCCTCATCCCAAAGCTCCTCCATAGTAATTTTCAGTTTTTTAATCCCGGATTATTAAGACATCTCCTAACAAAATACTCTTTTGCTTCACCTACAATCACATACTCTACCACCACCTTTCATAATCGAGACCAGACGTATAAGCTACAGCCCTTTTTCTGTTTCACGCAAAAGTATAAAGAAATTCTATACTAAAAGGCAAACTTTTTCAAGACTTTTAGTATCCGGCCCTCTACACCGTTAATTTCTTTCTAAAAACAGACAGGTAAATATATAATATAACCGTGAAAAGAATACCCTATCGAGTTCATGCAGACGGTATAACAGGAGGATAACATGGCATATAAAGACCTGAGGGAATTTATAACCCTTCTTGAAAAAAAGGGATTACTGAAGCGGATAACGGCCGAGGTTGACCCTGTCTTTGAGATTGCAGAGATTAACGACCGTGTGGTAAAGGCAGGAGGGCCCGCCCTACTTTTTGAAAATCCAAGGGGAGCAAAATTCCCCTGCATCGTAAACCTCTTCGGCTCATACGAACGGATGAACCTTGCCCTTGAAGTTGAAAACCTTGATGATATCGGCAGGGAGATTCTGGAGTTTCTGGAACCGGAGATCCCTACGAATTTCATGCAGAAGCTCAAGGCCCTGCCAAAACTCAAGCAGTTGAGCGATTTTCTCCCCAAATATGTAAAGAACGGTGTCTGCAAAGAGGTGATTACACGGGAAAACCCTTCTCTTGACATCTTTCCGGTACTCAAGACATGGCCTGAGGATGGAGGAAGGTTTATAACCCTTCCAATGGTCTTCACAAAGGACCCGGAAACAGGTGAGCGTAACTGCGGGATGTATCGTATGCAGGTCTATGACTCAAGGACAACAGGGATGCACTGGCATATGCACAAAGATGGTGCAAGGCATTACCGTAAGGCTGAAAAACTGGGAAAGAGACTGGAAGTGGCTGTTGCCATCGGGGCTGACCCTGCAGTCATGTATTCTTCAACAGCCCCGCTCCCGGAGGGTATAGACGAGATGCTCTTTGCAGGGTTTTTAAGAAAATCGCCGGTTGAGCTCGTTAAATGCGAGACTGTAGACCTTGAGGTCCCTGCAAATGCAGAGATAGTGCTTGAGGGTTATTGTACACCAAAGGAGAGGAAGGTCGAGGGCCCATTTGGTGACCATACAGGGTATTACTCATTACAGGATGAATTTCCGGTCTTCCACATCACCTGTATAACCCACCGAAGGGATGCAATCTATCCGGCAACAATCGTCGGCAAGCCTCCGATGGAAGACTGCTACATGGCAAAGGCCACGGAAAGGATATTTTTACCCCTCCTGAAGAAACAGCTTCCCGAAGTTCTTGATATGAACCTCCCGGTTGAGGGAGTATTTCACAATATCGCCATCATATCCATTGACAAACGTTACCCCGGACATGCGCGCAAGGTAATGTATGCACTATGGGGAATGGGGCAAATGAGCTTCACGAAGATGATAGTGATAGTTGACAGCTGGGTCAATGTCCAGGACCCCGGTGAAGTCGTATGGAGGTTAGGCAACAATGTCGACCCCTCGAAGGACGTTGTGATACTTGAGGGCCCGCTGGATGTGCTTGAGCACGCCTCACGGATACCTGCTTACGGAGGCAAGATGGGCATAGATGCCACAAAAAAATGGAAGACAGAGGGCTTTACACGTGAGTGGCCGGATGACGTTGTGATGACGCCGGAGATAAAAAAGCTTGTGGATGAGAGATGGAAGGAGTATGGGTTCTGATAATAGAACTGGAGTAATGGAGATTTAGAGACTTTTGAGACCGGGAGATTTGGAAGAGAAGAAGCCTGTTTGCAGAAACTGCAGTGCTGAGCTGAAGCTTTATATTGGCTGACGGACGGCAAAGCTCTGCTGCACGGAGTGCAGCAATACCTTTACCATCAGTGAGTATATTGATGAACTCACTGAAGAGATGTGGGAGAGGATAGCGCTGAGGCCCTGTAACAGGGCCTGAAGCCGGCACCAGGCCGGGTTCTGCAAGTTTGACTTACTGTTGCCACCTTTTATACAGGTCATGGTCAATACGCATCTGATCAAGGACCTTTCCTGCCATAAAATCGACCATATCATCAATGCTTTCCGGCTTGCTGTAAAAACCGGCAACAGGGGGCACTATCCTCACGCCAAGCCTTGCAAGCTTGAGCATGTTTTCAAGATGGATGGCACTGAGCGGGGTCTCCCGGGGCGAAAGGATAAGGGGTCTGCCCTCTTTTATTGAAACATCGGCAGCCCTCTCTATAAGGCTGTCGGCATATCCGTTTGCTATAGCAGAGAGGGTCTTCATGGTACAGGGAACTATGAACATCGCATCGATCCGAAAGGAACCACTTGAGACAGGGGCCCATAAATTCTGCCCGTTATGTACAAAAAGACCATCAAAGGAAGATAGTGCATTGCCGTCTGACTTTTTCTCCTTAAGCCAGGTCTTAAGCCTCTCTTCCGGCTTTTCTGAAAGATCAAGGCCCACCTCTTCCCTTATTATCGAGATGGCGGGCCCTGAAAGGATGAGATGAACCTCGGAGTCCTCAACCAGTCTTTCAAGTATTCTCAGCCCCATAACAGGACCGGTTGCACCAGTTATTGCAAGAATATATCTCCTCATTTAACACCTATCCCTATATTTTCTATCTGCGGACTAAATTCTATTCTTACCCTTCACGAGGGTCTTCAGCACCTTCAGAGACTGCTCGCCACAATCTGTCCGGTCTCCCCTGCAACGAGATGACAATTGATCCTGATACTTCCGGTATGAATAATCCGTGTCTCGGAGACCCTTTTTGCCTTGTTACAGAGCCTCCTGAGCACATCAAAACGCCGGCCATAATAGAGGTAATGGAAAATATCATTACAATCCGAGGAGGTGAAGGGCCGCAGGTCGTCATCACTCAGGCCGAGTGTTTTCAGGAGGAAAAAAACCTCTCCCCTTGCCGGTCTTCCCTCTTTCCAGAGGGCAAGGCAGAGCATCCATTCCCAGCCACCCGAGACATGTATTTTAAGAGCCCCGTCACTTGCTGATTGCTGTAAAACATCGAAAAGTCCTTCCTCAACAACCTGATAGGCCCCATCGTCAAAACAGAACAATGCCTTATGGGCCTCTTTTGTTGAAAGGCTCTCACTGATTACTATCTCATGTCTTCCCTGTGGTCCTGTATCGCATATTAAAGACATAAACCATTGTACTTTAACCCAAACAGGGCTATCCGTTCAACCACGCCCCTCCCCTTTGCAACACTCCTGCAGCCATTACCGCTTAAAATTAACTTGTCTTCTTAAGGATCCCGAGCACCTCAATGTGATAAGTCTGGGGAAACATATCAACCACCCTCACGGAATCCGGAACATAGTGCTCCTTCAAACGTCCAATGTCCCGTGCAAAGGTTGAAGGATTACAGGACACGTACACCAGCCATGAGGGAGAGGCCTCTATAATCCCCCTGAGCACCCTCTTCGTCAGCCCTGCACGTGGTGGGTCAAGGATAATCATGTCAGTATCCTTCCCTGGCTCAAAGTCTTCAACCCTCCTGTTTACAAGCCTGACATTCCCGATCCTGTTTAACTCTATATTTTCCTTTCCATCTCTGAAGGAAAAGGGATTTTCCTCCACACCCACTATCTCACCTGCAAAGGGGGAAAGGGGAATGGAAAAGTTCCCTGCGCCACAGTAAAGATCGATTACCCTATCAGGCCTTATACTGCTTACAAAGGATGAGATAGCCGACAAGAGCTTATGATTAAGCCCCCAGTTGACCTGAAAAAAGGACCCTGGTGAGACCATATAATGATAACCGTCAAGGTCAAGACATATCTGTCCGGCACCCTCAACGGTTCCGTTTTTAAAAGATATACCGGAAACACCTGCATCCCTGAGTCTTTCCGCAGCAATCCCGGCATCAAACGTATCCCCTTTTACCGCAGCCAGCAATATATCACCTGACTGCAAATGAATCTCTTTCACCCCGTGGGGCATTCCAAGAGACTTGATATGTTTAAGGAAGGTGTTTATCTCTGGACTCAAAAGGAGGCACTCCTCAAATTCCACAACCTCATGTGACAGCGTCCTGTAAAACCCTATCCTTCCATCTGCAGAAACCTTGAACTGAGCCCTCTTTCTGTAATGCCATGGCGATGATATCAGGGACGGATCAAGCGACAGCTCTGTTTTGCCAATCCTTTCAATACAATCAAGTACAACCTCCTCCTTCATGCTCACCTGCCTATGATAGGCTATATACTGATAATGGCAGCCTCCGCATATCCCGAAGACAGGACAGGCAGGCACAATCCTGTCTGGAGAGGGCTCAAGCACTTCCGTGACAGAGGCAACTGAATAATCCCTCTTTTTTTCCACCACCTCAGCCTCCACAACCTCACCAGGAAGGGCACCCCTGATAAAGATTACACCGTCATCACGGCTGAGTGTGTATCCACCGTAAAGGGGAATAAGTGCCTCAAGTCTCATATTATTTCTTGAGGAGCTTTTTGATTGTCTCTTTAAGCTCGGTGGTGTCAGATGATTTCACCACATACGCCTCCGACGCCCATACAGCAAAATCGTCACGGTAATCATAGGCAGTTGACATGATTATGGGCAACCGGGGCCTCTTCTCCTTCATCTTCCTCAACACCTGAATCCCATCCATATCCGGCATCAATATATCCAGTGTAACGAGATCAGGGTTCTCTTCCTCAAAAAGCCTCAAGGCCTCTTCGCCGGAACTCGCGGTAACCACTTCATAGCCTTCATCCTCAAGTTCTTCCTTGTAAAGCATCCTTATTGAAGGGTCATCATCTACTATAAGTATCTTCATCTTTACACCCCCTGTATTAGTTTTTATATGGTAAATATATCTTGAAGGTCGTTCCCTCGCCCGGGGTACTATAGACGTCTATTTTTCCCTGATGCTCCTCAATTATACGGTGTGCAATGGCAAGCCCAAGCCCTGTTCCATCAATCTTCGTGGTAAAGAAGGGATCAAAGATATAAGGAAGGTCCTTCCCGTTGATGCCGGGCCCTGTATCGCTTACCTCAATCACTCCGTAATCCTGCTCTCTGTATGTCCTTATGATCAGGTGGTCTCCCTCACCCATTATCTGTATTGCATTATTTATTATATTTATCAGCGCCTCTTTTATCCTGTTTGGATCAACCTCAAGCGAGAGAGGATCCTTAAAATCCGTTTCAAGAACAACCCCCCTCTTTTTTATCTCCTGTGAAAAGAGCGAAAGGATATCCTCGATTATTTTAACCCCTTCAAGATGTTCCTTGGATATTCTCACATCTCTGACAAAGCTCAATATCTCCTTGAGTATCTCCTCAAGCCTGTCCACCTCCCTGGTGATTACAGAGGCATACTCCAGCAGCTTTCCGTCAAGCCTCTTTTCAAGCCTCCTTGAGAAACCGCCAATAGAGACAAGGGGATTTCTTATCTCATGGGCAACCTTTGCAGCCACCTCACCAAGGGCAGCCATCTTTTCAGCCATGGCGAGTTTTTCTCTCAACTTCTTCAGTTCACTGATATCCCTGACAATATGGACGGTTCCCATAAAATTACTTGAGGAGTCGAAAAGCGGAGAGGTGGATGTCAAAAAAGTCCCACCCCTGTATGTATCCTCAAGCTCCTCGATATAGGCCTTCTGTGTCTTCACTGTCTTGTGATGCGGGCATTTTTCGTAAGGTCTGTCCATGCCATGAAATATCTCATAACACTTACGTCCGACTATCTCCTCCTTCTTTCTCCCTATCTTCTCAACAACAGCCCTGTTTATATTTCTGATCGTATAATCCTCTGTGGTTATATAAAGCAGGTCGGATATGGATTCAAATATATTCTCAAGTTCAGACTCTGCCAACTTTACTTTCTCAAAGAGCCTTGCGCTCTCTATGGCAGATGCAATCTGGTCTGAAAACCCGGAAAGGAATCTCATGTCTTCATCCGTAATGGGTTTGCGGTTAAAGTAGTTATCCACCCACAACACCCCTATGACCTTGTTCCTTGCAATGAGCGGAACAACAGCGTAAGCCTCTGTACCAAGGAGTTGAATAACAGCAGGATCAGCAAGGTCGTCGTGCTTGACATCATGTATATTAAAGCTCTTCCTCTCCCTGACGGCACGTGACAGTGCCGTATCATCCTTGAGGTCAACCTCGATCCCGGTACTCAATCTGTCAAGGAAGGAGTCCTTTCTCAGGGGCCCCTCCTCTATGTCTCTCAGTATCTCCGGCAGGCTCTTCTTCTCGATTGAAAGCCTCTCCCATATCTGCCAGGCCTCTTCAGGAGTTGCGGGACCAACACCCATTGTCCCCCTGAGCACGGACTTCTCTTCATCCAGCAAAAAGAGGATGGCCCTGTTGAAACCAAGGCCGTCACTCATGGTTACAGCGGTCAGGACCATCCTGAGGAGTCTTTCGAGCTCAAGTGTCCCCCTCATGGCTGAACTTATAAAGAAAAGCCTCGAAAGTTCCTGATTTCTCCTGATAAGCTCTTTTTCAACTTTTTTCTTTTCAGATATATCCCTGGATATACCGCTTATTCCTATAACTTCTCCGGAGGCATCCTTGATTGGTGAAAGGGTAAGGCTTACCTCGATCATGGCGCCGTCTCTCTTCTTACGCAGTGTCTCTATATTTTTTATTGTTTCGCCCTGCTTGATTCTCTCTATGTACTGCATCTCTGTCTCCAGGAGAAAATCAGGGATAAAGGGTAGAAAAGACCCGATCGCTTCCTCCTCTGTAAAGCCGTATATTCTTTCTGCACCCCTGTTCCAGGAAGTAACGACCCCCTTCAGGTCTGTAGTCACAATGGCATCAGCCGAATTATCTATCAGGCTCTCCAGATACTCCTTTGTCTGTGCTACTTCCTTGTAGAGGGCAAGTATCTCCTCCTGGTACAGTACCCTGTCCGTAATATCCTGGATCAGGACAACCGCCTCAACCACATCACCCTCTTCATCCTTAATGGGATAGGAACTCAATTCAGCATAATTCGCCCCCTTGGATTGGGTGATAATATTTATATCGCCGGTCTCAAAGGTGAGTTTTGCTGCACAATGTGGACATATTCCTCCTTTTTCATGAAATATCTCCAGGGCACTTCTGCCCACTACATCCTCAGACTGCATATGAAGAAACTCTTCCACAAAACGGTTGATGGAAAGGAGCGTGTAATTTCTGTCAAGGGTGACAATACCACCCTGAACGCTCTCAAAGAGGATATCCAGCCTCTTCTTTGCCTCCAGCGCTTCCTGTTCCTTCTCTTTTTCCTTCTCAAAAATTCTGGCCTTTTCAATGGCAAGGGATATGAGGGAGGCAATGCCTTCCGTAGTCCTGAGGTCGTCAAGATTAAAGGTTATAATCTCCCCCTCCGGCCCTTTCTTGTCATATAACCCGATTGTTCCTATAACCTCATTGCCTATCTTCAGGGGAACACAGACCACTGATTTTGCCTCAAGCACCGGAACCCGTGTATCTTCCGGCATCTCTGCTACGTTCTCAACAAGCATGGACTTACCGGAGCTTGAAACCTTACCGGCAATCCCCTCTCCAACCTCCGTCTCCATCCCCTTTATAAAATCCACCGGAACACCATAATGGGCCTTTATCTTCAGGGCATGGTCCTCCTGAAGTCTTATAATGCAGCCCTTTGCGTGGAGAAGACGCGTCACTTCAAAGACAACCCTCTTTAAAAGATCTTCAAGGTCAAGCAGGGTTGTAAGGTCCCTGGATAGCTCATAAAGGACTGTTATCTTGTTGAGCTGGTCCATGGCAGAGACATAGAGCTCTGCATTTCTGACAATGGTACCTATTGTATTTGAGAGAATATTTGCTATGTTCAGCTCATTCTCTGTAAACTTCCTTACGGCCTCAACACCGATAAAAAAGAGCCCCAGGCAACGGCCCTCCCTTATAATCGGAAAGAGGATGAGTGAGCCCAGACTGCGCTTTATAAAGGCGACTTCCCTTTCCGTCGGCATCTCCTTATACACAGGCTCTCTCGTATCAAGTATCTTTCTGCACAGCTCCCCACTGTCCACGGCAAAGCTCCTCTCAAAGATGTCCGCATCCCTGTTTAAAGCCTGCAAGGTAAATACCTGTCCCTCCACATTCAGGAGATACACACCCACATAATCAAGACCCTTCCAGTCAGCCACGGTTTCGGTTATCAGTTTCAGGGATTCCTTCAGCTCAAGTGTTGAGCTTGCAATACGGGTGACCTCAAAGAGCAGCTCCGTCTCTGAAAGTCTTTTCCTCAAGTTCTCCTCAGACTCCTTCAGTTTGCTCAAGACCTGCCCAAAGCGCCTCGCAATGATGCCGAACTCATCATTCCTCTCAACTCCCGTCATCGCATCTACCTCGCCTGAGATAATCTTCTCTGTAAAAAGAAGAAGCTCCTTGAAGGGTCTGCCTATGGATCGTGTGATAAGAAGCACAAGAAAAATTACTGAAAAAATCGTTATAAAAATAAGGACTGCAACATATAGCGTCAATCTCGCCTTTGATTCTTCCGTCTCCTTCACTGCTATGGTTACATTTTTCAGGGATTCAGTATGAAGCTCCTCCACAGAGGTCAATATATCCAGTTCCTGCTCTTCAATCTGCCCCACAAGGTGGAGTACAGCCTGATTTCCTTTTGGTCTTGAGTAAGAGAATATCTTTCTGGCTGTCCGGTTCAACTCAGTGAATTTCGAACCTACCTCCTTCAGCACATCCTTGTCTGCAACATAATCCTGAAGGGCACCAAAGTCCTGATAAACCTTTGAGAGGCCATCCCTGTAAAGCCTTCTATATCTCTGCTCACCTGTAAAGGCCCAGCTCTTCACATAAGTGGAAAACTCCACAATGGACATCTTCAGTTCCTCATGCAACCTGTACTCCTCAGAGGTTTTTTTGAGCAAATCGAGGTTATTCGATATCCTGTCGAAGATAAACATGGTACCCCCGCCAAACATGGAGGCAATAAGGATAAAGACAAGCAGAAATATGGAGAGTTTTAATCTTATACTCATTTCAGCCGTTCCTTAAGGGCCTTTTTGTAAAGTTCAACGTATTCGGAGGCAAAGCGTCTCCATGAAAAATCCTTCTCCATTCCCCTCTTCATAAGCTTCTGCCATCTCCTGCTGAAGGGATAGAGTGTAAGCGCCCTTTTTATCGACTCAAGAAAGACGGCAAGGTTATAGTCATCAAAGAGAAACCCTGTACCTGTATCGCAAAGCGCATTATAATCCTCTATGGTATCGGAAAGCCCCCCTGTATTCCTTGCAACAGGGACTGTCCCATATCTGAGGGCTATCATCTGAACAAGACCGCATGGCTCGTATCTGGACGGCATCATCACCATGTCTGAACCCGCATATACCGAGTGGGCAAAGACCTCATCAAAGTCCAGTCTGATGTAAAGGTTTTCCCTCCCCTCCCTGGATATCGACAACAGGCTCTCCTCAGCCTCTTTTGTGCCTGTTCCAAGGAGTATTACACCACAGCCGTAGCCGATCAACTTATCCAGCCCCTCAATTATCAGCTCAACCCCCTTCTGCACACTGAGCCTGCCGACAAAAGCGAGGAGCGGTGCCCCCTTCTTCAACTTGATATTACATTGTTTCATAAGTTTTTCCTTGCATAAAGCCTTGCCCTTCAGGTCCTCTGCAGAATATCTGCTCTGTATAAGCCTATCAACCTCGGGAGACCACTCCCTGTAGTCTATCCCGTTCAGTATCCCGAAGAGGACATCTCTTCTCCTGCTCAGAATCCCGTCCAGTCCGAAACCATACTCAGGTGTGGTAATCTCTTCAGCATATCTCCTGCTGACGGTGCTCAATATATCGGCATAAAGGATTCCAGCCTTCAGGAAATTCACTTTTCCGTAAAACTCTATACCATCCGGATTGAAGACCTCCCGTCCCAGACCGGTTGCTGACAGATCCTCCGGAGGAAACAACCCCTGATAACCGAGGTTATGGATGGTCAGCAAGGTCAGCGTATCCCTGAAAAAATCATCTCCGCTATACTCTGTTCTCAGATAAAGGGGGACCAGCGCGGTCTGCCAGTCATTAAGGTGTATAATGTCCGGCCTGAAATCAATTGCCTTGCATACCTCAAGGACTGCCTTGCAGAAGTAAGAAAACCTCAGTGCATTGTCCGCAAAGTCACCCGTCTTGTCACCATAAAGACCTTCCCTTCCATACAACTCGTCACAGCCTATAAAAATAGCCTTGTTGTGAGTGTATACCCTCCCTGAATAAAACCTCCTGTTCAGAAAAATCCTCAGCTCGATTCCTGTATCCGTAAGCTCAAAATCCCTGCTTATACTGCCGTAAAGAGGCAGAATAAGCCTCGCATCAATATTCATGACATTGAGCTCCTTGAAAAGAACGCCGGCTACATCTGCAAGTCCCCCGGTTTTACAATACGGGATAGCCTCGCTCGACGCTATCAAAACCCTCATAACTGGGCTTCCCGCATATACCTGGCGGCTTCCTCTGGCGGAGTCGGGTTTATATAAAATCCCGATCCCCATTCAAAACCCGCTATCTTGGTCAGTTTCGGCATAACCTCAATATGCCAGTGATAATATTCATTGGTCTCGTCCGTAAAGGGTGAGGTATGGATCATGAAATTATACGGTGGAACATCGAGCAGCTTATCCAGTTGCTTAAGCACCCGCTGGAGTATCTCTGCAAGCTGGGCAAAACTCTTTCCATGAGGCTGGAAGGCGGATTCGTGCTCCTTTGGCAGTATCCAGGTCTCAAAAGGTGCACGCGGTGCAAAGGGAGCTATGGCAAGATAATGCTCATTTTCGTAAACCACCCTTCTGCCATCCCCGATCTCCTGATCAACGACATCACAAAATATGCACCTCTCTTTCATGTCATAGTAATGCCTTGATGAAGTTATCTCTTCCTTGACGATCTTGGGCACAATCGGAAGTGCTATCAACTGGCTGTGCGTATGTTCAAGGGACGCCCCGGCAGCCTCTCCCTCATTCTTGAAAACAAGTGCATATTTCAACCTCGGGTCTTTTTTAAGGTCATTGATCCTCAGGTCATACGCCCAAAGCACATCCTCAACTGATTTCTGGGGCATGGTGGCAAGAGAACCCATATGGTCTGAAGTCTCAATAATTACCTCGTGAGCACCAATTCCGTTCATCTTGTCAAACAGGCCCTCACCTGTCTTGTCAAGTTCGCCATGAATCTGCAGGGCAGGAAACTTGTTAGGCACTATCCTGAGCGTCCATTCCGCTGCATCGGATCGCTGATCCTCATGGGCCCTGAAGGCCATTATCTCTTCAGGTGTGGTGTATTCATTACCAGGACAAAAGGGACAGAATCCTGCAATCTTCCTTTTCTGTGATGGAGAAGCAAAATCAGAGGGTCTTTTCCCTCTTTCCACCGATATAATGACCCATCTTCCAACAATCGGGTCCTTCCTCAACTCGGGCATACCATACCTCCTTAAGTATATAAAGTCATTGCTCTTATTACCTGTTAATAAGTTTCCGGCCTATAGTCTCCTATTTTACCAAAAAGCAGCGGATAAATGAGACGTTACGTTTGCAATACGGAATAACCCGAATCCGGCGGCAATATTTTATTTCTGGCAAAAGAAGAACCATTTAGGTTACAATAAAAACAGTATGAAAAAGGGGTACATGAAGGGGCACATGGATGAAAATATTTAAGCTCTTAATTATTATATCTTTTTTACTCATTCCTTCTTATGCCTTTGCCTGGGGACCACTCACACACATCTACCTTGGAAGCGAAATACTTTCCCTTGCTTCAATCCTTCCTGCCGGCCTGTATGAGCTTCTGCGGCGGTACAAGGATGACTTTCTCTACGGAAATCTGATGGCAGACATAATCCTTGGTAAAAAATTCCTTCCCTACAACAGAAACTCCCATAGCTGGGATGTCGCCTTTGAGCTCATGGATGTAGCAGAGACTCAACAGCAGAAGGCCTTTGTCTATGGATATATAAGTCATCTTGCATCCGATACCGTAGCGCATGAGAAACTGACCTCGGGAAAGAGGCATATCGGACATACTGTCTTTGAACTGAAGTCCGACAGTCTTGTGGGAAGAAAATACTGGTTCAGGGCCGTTTCCATCAACAGAAAGGTCCGGAGGAGAAACGACACTTTCCTCGAATCAACACTCGAAAGCCCCTTCCTCTCTGTAAGGACCAACAAGAGGATATATCAGGGGATGGTACTCCTTACCTATCTCACCCCGAAAAAAATGAATACTTTTATAGACAACAATCTTTTCTTACCGGACATGCCGAACTCCAAAAAGATAAAGGGCCTCCATAAGGACTCACTTGAGCGGATACTCGATATACTCACAAAGGGTGAGTGTTCGGATGTTATCGGAAAAGACCCTGTATCCCACATGGAGACCCGGGGCATAGGGAAACTCCTTAAGGGACTCTACGATGTCAACACCCCTGGACACGGAAAAGAGTAATTTTTTCAGATGAGAGACCTCCTTGGCAGAGAAGAGGCTGTCACAGTTGAAAAGGCCCTCTCTCTCCTTCTTGAACAAGCATTGCAGATTCCCTCCACTGAAAACACAGGCATAGAGAATGCCTATGGAAGGGTACTGTCGGCAGATGTAATCTCACCTGAAAACCTCCCCGGCTTCAACCGCTCCACAATGGATGGATACGCCGTCAATTCAACAGACACTTTTGGGGCATCAGACAGTATGCCCGCATATCTGACAGTGACAGGCGAGGTACATATGGGGACAAAACCCGATCTTTCCCTTACTCGGGGTGAGGTAGCCGTTATACCTACAGGGGGAATGCTCCCTGACGGAGCAGATGCCGTTGTGATGTATGAACACACAAACAGGGTTGGTGAAGACATGCTGGAAGTGATGAAGGCAGTTGCACCTAACGAGAATGTCATCCTTGCCGATGAGGATGTTAAAGAGGGAGAGGTCATACTTGGGTCCGGACAGAGGCTCAGACCCCAGGATATCGGAGCACTTGCCGGTCTTGGCATACTCAACATAGATGTCTTCCGAAAACCCGTTGTCGCCATCATCTCTACCGGGGATGAGGTCGTGCCGCCCGGCAAACCCCTTGCTGCCGGAGAGGTACGGGATATCAACTCCTACAACCTTGCAGGCCTGATCATACGCAGCGGCGGCACCCCCCTTAAAAAGGGAATAATCAGCGATGACTTTGACCTGCTCCGGGCAACGGTCAGGGAGAGCATGCAGGAGGCGCAGATGGTGCTAATCTCCGGGGGCAGCTCAGTGGGTACCCGGGATTACACCTCAAGAGTAATTGATGAACTCGGACATCCGGGCATCCTCTTTCACGGAGTAAGTATAAAGCCCGGTAAACCCTTGATTGGGGGCATGGTCAACGGAACCCCGCTCTTTGGGCTGCCAGGACACCCTGCAGCAGTCAGTGTCTGCTTTGAGACATTTATAGAACCTCTACTGAAAAAGATTTCAGGTGAAAATATGAGGGAAAAACGCCTGCCGTCGGGCAGGACCGTAAGGGCATTTTTTGGCAGGAACATCTCCTCTTCAACCGGCAGGGAGGACCATATCAGGGTAGCCCTTGAATTACGGGATGACGGCCTCTGGGCCAGACCGATCCTCGGCAAGTCAGGACTCATCAGAACCCTTGTGGAGGCAGACGGTACTGTAATAATTCCACTTAATAAAAACGGTATATATGAGGGAGAAACGGTCGAGGTAAACCTCTTCAGCGAGTGTCCGGGTTGAGTGGGTGTTCCGTCTTCCTGATCCATATCTCATTGTCATCTATCTTTCTGTAAAAGATAAAGGTATCCCGGATGTATTTTGCAATCACCGGTAATCTCTCCTCATTGGAAAAACCGTCAATCCTGTTTGCCCAGTGACTGTTCCTGTAAAGAACAAACTTCACATTATTCTTCTCAAGGCCTTTAATCACTTCATTTTGATAGAAATACGGTATGGCAAATATTATTACAGGAAACCGGCTTGGAGACGGCCTGTCAATAAAATAATACCAGCTTGCCTCGGCCGTCATTGTAAAGAACGATTCATCAGGGGCTAAATTATTCCGCAAAAACGAAATGGTAGCCTTGTAATTATCAGGAATGATTTCAGAATCCTTCACGCCGAGCGGAAAGTTCTCCTTGATCAGGTCCCCCCTGTATATTTGATAGACACCTAATGAGAAAATTACCGCAACTACAGCGGCAAGTAAATAGGTGTATGTTTTCGTAAAGGCATATCCACGAAGGAATTTATGACTGTAATGTTTTATGATAATATAAATAGAAAGGATATAAGTTACAGGAATGCTGTAAGCAACATGAGGCCAGTCTGAACGGCCCAGGGCAGACCTGAACAGGAACAGAGAGAGTATCAACATTGAAAACTCTACAAGGTATTTTTCCATAAAGCTCCTGACCGAACCTCTCAGCCTCCCGTTATTGAGATGTAGTTCCTGCATAAATTTAAACGCAACCCAGAACGTATTCGCTGCTATAATGACAGAGACTGCAAGAAACAATTTATTAAAAACAGGATACACATAACCGCTCATCAATTCCCTGTACCTCGGCATCGTCAGGAAGACATATTTGAAGAAGTCGGTAAGACCTCCCCAAAGAAGAAATCCCACCAGGAATACTGCCGACAGCAGTCCCAGAAATGAAGAGAACAGGAAATACCTGCGAAGGTTGCCTTTATGAAAATATAGAACATAGAGCACCGGAAAGAGGATCAGGTAGGCTGCAAACAGAAAGACCCCCCTGTCCACTGAGTAACCAAAAGATGCCAGCGGGATGAATGAAAACAGGAATCCTGCCATGAAAAATCCTTTTACACTGAAAGCCTGTGCCTTGCCAATATCCTGCAGTATTACAATAGTAATCAGGAATAGAAATACAGTTATATCCCTTGCCTTGATAAAGACCAGGGGAAGAAGGTGAAACATCGAGGAACTATGCAGCAAGGCCAATATAGTAACAGAAGTAAATGAATACAGGTGCCTTCCACGATAGAGCTGGAGCATGAAGACGGAGAACAAGACAAAAGTTAATATCTTTACTATAGACTCGAGTGTCCTTACCGAACCGATGGATTTACCAAACAGGCGAAAGGCTATCACTGAACGGAGGGGATTCTCATAAAGACCGTGGAGAAATATAAAATCCTTATAGGGGGTCTGCCCTGCCATATAGGATACGGCAGGCCCGAGGGTTTCACCCTCATGAAATGAATCAAATTTTCCCGAGGCATGGAAAGTCGGGATATTAAGTGCCACAATTATCGAAAATACAATGAGAAGGATTGACAGGAGGGCCTTGACCGGAGGCCGGAAATTATGCAGGGAAGCGCGGACAGGACTGGAGGACTCCGCAAAGATGATATCATTAAGCTTCCTTCTGCCCAAAAGATATGCTATGAAGAGCAGCAGCAACGGGGACAACAGAAAAACTGCAAATCGCACTACATCGTTAGATGGATTATACTGTATCTCCGTGAGTTTTCCCTTGACACCCCACGGATTCTGAAAGGGCAGCTCGATCCTGTTCCAGAGTAAAAGTCCAATGGCAATACCCGCAAAAAAAAGGACAAACAGAACTGAATACTTTATAACCCTTTCTTGTTTCATCCACTCCCGTATAACTGCATCCGTTTTTTCAGTATACCCGAATCCGTCACAAAAAAGGGGGGTCTATAGAATCTATAGACCCCCCTTTATACCAGCATATGTCTTAAACATACATCTATCTAAACCTCTGCAACCGCCTGTTCAACCTCTTTCAGCCACAGAAGCCTTGAACCGTTTATCATTGTCGTATTAACGGCCTCAACAAGTTCTTCGGGGTTAAAGGCAAGGTCTTCTCTCTTGCTGAAGGGCACGGGTCTTGCCCCTGCAGTGACTGCCTTCTTCTCCTTTTTTACGTCAGCACTCTTTGCCGCTTTCAGGTCGATGTTCATCTTTTTTGCAATGCCTTTAAGTATCTCCCTGTGGGCCTTGGCCTCTCCAAAAGGTTCAATCGCCCTGTCAAGTGTCTTGAGCCTCCCCGTATAATCCACAACTGAGCCATCCGTCTCAAAAGATGTGGCTGCCGGAAGCACAAGGTCTGCCTCTTTTGCAAGCTCACTGAGATGTGAATGCTGAACAATCAGAAAATCCACACCCGAAGGCCTCTTAAAAGGCACTTCTCCAACGGCATAGAGAATCTTTTTTGCCACGCCGGAAGTCATCCCGGTATACGTTGCTCCCTCGCCTTTGAGTCCCATAAGAAGCGTCCCCTTGGCATTGGCCTCAATCGGCACTGCCAGGGCATCACCCTTCAGGAGGGATATATTGGCAGAGGTCTCGTACAGCAGGGGGGAAGAGAGGATTACAGGTGACTTTGCCACTGAGTACATCTCTGCCACCATTGTCATATCCTCACTCAACTCCGCTTCAGGTATCTCAAGCCCCTCAGGTGCCTTGAGCCCCAGCCCTGTCAATGCCTTTGCCAAACCTCCAAGCACAACGGCCTCATCGCCCTGAAGGGTCTTTATAGCTACGTCTGAAAGCCTTATCTGCCCTGAATTAATCACTACCAGCTTTGCCCCCCTTGAAACCATCTTTCTCAGGGTGGCATCAAGTGCTGGAAAGACCCTCTGCCACTGTGACGGATTGATGCCGGCAAGCAGCACAAGGTCAGCACCTTCCAGGTCAACCTCGTCTCCTAAAAGTGAAGGTGCGTCTGCATAGAGGCTCACCGTGGAATCAATGTCTTTTACTCCGGTTGTCCCGGCAAAGTTCCTTAAAGTAAGGATATCCTCGTTAAGGAGATTTCCGGTGGTCACAATCCCTGCATCAGAAGGACTCCTGAGCAGATCAGCCGCTGTTGCATATGCCTCATCCCAGCTGACCGGCTTCAGCTCACCATCAATCCTTTTCAGGGGACTCATCACCCTTGTATCCGCATTTATAAAATCAAAACCGAATCTTCCATAGGCACAGATATAATGCCCGGCCCTGCCGTCATCTGCTCCGGCATTCACCTTTGCCACATCCTTGTCATGAACGCTCACGACTGTATCACAGGCGTTGCCGCAGGAGAGACATACAGAGTTGTATCTCTCATACTCCCACTCCCTGCCCTTGCGCCACCGGTCAGCCTCAAGGAGTGCGTTTACCGGACAGGCGTCAACACAACTGCCGCAGAAGGTACAGCCTCCCTCCTGAAGGGGTTTGTCTTCTGCTGTAACCACCCTTGAACCCACCCCACGGCCCTGGAAGTCAAGGACTGACGTTCCCTGCTCCTTGCATACCCTTACACAACGTCCGCAAAGGATACAGTAATCAGGGTCACGATTGATGAATGGATTTTTGTTATCAACCGGAAACCCGAACTTCTTTCTCGTAAATGATGATTCCTTTATCTCAAAGTCATAGGCATACTTCTGGAGCTCACACACCCCTGCCTTTGTACATGTCATGCAGTCAAGGGGATGCATTGAGAGGATCAGGTCTATAACGAACTTTCTGAGCTCCCTGATCTTTTCATTGTCGGTAACAACATCCATCCCTGCTTTCGTCTTCATGATACATCCTGTGGTCAACCTGCCGCCAATCTCAACCATACACATCCTGCAAGCGCCGATACCCCTCATACCCTTCAGATAACAGAAGTTCGGTATATGAACACCCACGCTCTCAGCGGCATCAATAAGATTCATACCTGCGGGAACTTTATACTCTGCACCGTTTATACTGATTTTAACCATCTTACCCATACTCGGTCCTCCTTAAGTTATACTCTAAAATTTAAACTACCACCCTTATCCCAGGCCGCAGATTTTCGCTGGTTTACGAGATTACCTTATGCCTCTACTTTCTCCATCTCCCTGATATCCACAATCTCAATGGCATCGTCCTTACAGACTTTTATACACTCTCCGCACCTGGTGCACCTCATCTCTGCAATCTCAAAGGGCAGATACCCCAATCTGTAAGGAAGCTTTTTTTCTCCAATAATGGCAAAATCCTTGCAGGCCTCCAGACAGTCACCACACATGGTGCACTTATGGGGGATAACCTTGTATACAAAGAGGGCATTGCACTCCCTGGCAGGGCATGCACCCCCTGCATGTACTGTGTATTCTTCAGACATCTCATCAAGTGTATCAATAAAGAACCTTGCTGTATCTTTCCCCTTCTTACACATCGAGGTCTCGAGCATCTTCGGGGCAATATCGCCGATAACCCGGATATCCTCCTCTGTCCCCCTGCCTTCTGAAAGCCTTTTGAGCCTTATTCTCATCTCATAACTGCCCATCGGACATGGAAGACACCTTCCGCACATCGGACCATCTATAAACTCCTCAAGCAGTCTAAGGCCTTTCCGGACAACACACTTCTGCTCCTCAATCTCTTCAAATATCTCTTTTAAATTCTTCTCTTTTGTTTCAGGCATAATACCTCCGCTGTAACAGTTTAAGCCATGTTAAACCTCATTGAGGATTGGAAATCTCAGATCTGAAATTGTAAATTTATTCTGTAAACTCACTGATTCCGGGCTTTTATTTCCCAATCTTCAATCTATAAATTTATTTTTAAACCTTTCCTGCTTCTCCGGCAACCTTCTCTATCTTTACTGCATCAACCGGGCATGCGGCATAACACGCCTTACACTTTGTACAGTACGCCTCGTCAATAAAGAACTTATCCTTCAGTTCCCTTACAGCTCCAAATGCACATGCCTGCTTGCAGAGGCCACAGAGGAAACATTCGGTATGATCTATTCTGTAGCGGCCAAGACCGTTACAGGCCTTTGCCCTGCAGTACTTATCATAGATGTGCTCTTCATACTCCTCCCTGAAATACCTCAGTGTACTCAACACAGGGTTGGAAGCACTCTGACCAAGACCGCAGAGTGAGCCCTCCTGGATAAGCCTGCCAAGTTCTTCAAGCCTCTCGATATCCCCGTGTGCGCCCTTGCCGCTGACTATCCTCTCAAGGATTTCGAGCATCTGCGAGGTACCAATCCTGCATGGCGGACACTTGCCGCAGGACTCGGATTGAGTAAAAGAAAGAAAATACCTTGCCATATCAACCATACAGGTATCCTCATCCACAACCACCATCCCGCCGGAGCCCATCATGGAGCCAAGCTCCCTGAGGGAATCAAAGTCAACCGGGTTATCGAGATAACTCTCAGGTATGCAGCCACCTGACGGTCCCCCGGTCTGTACAGCCTTGAATTTTTTATTTCCCATAATTCCGCCGCCGATCTCAAATATTATCTCCCTGAGAGTGGTTCCCATCGGAACCTCGACAAGACCGGTATTCTTGACCTTGCCCGTCAGGGCAAAGACCTTTGTCCCGGGCGAATTTTTGGTTCCTATCGACAGGAACCAGTCAGCACCCTTTTCTATTATCGGAGGTACACAGACATATGTCTCGATATTGTTGAGGTTGGTCGGATACCCCCACAAGCCTCCGCCTGGCTCTGAGAGTCTCGGAGGTCTCGGCCTCGGGAATCCGCGCTCTCCCTCGATAGAGGCCACAAGGGCAGTTGATTCTCCACAGACAAAGGCACCTGCACCCTCACGTAAGTCAAGGTGAAAACTGAAATCAGTACCAAGTATATTATCACCAAGGAGGCCCAGATCTTCAGCCTGACCTATGGCTGTCTTCAGGTTCTTCACTGCAAGCGGATACTCATGACGGACGTAAATAAAACCAAACTCTGCATTAATTGCACGCGCACAGATCAACATCCCCTCTATAAGGCTATGGGGGTCACCCTCCATGATGGCCCTGTCCATAAACGCCCCTGGATCACCCTCATCCCCATTGGCAACCACAAATTTTATATCTCCGGAGGCCTTTACAGTATGCCGCCACTTCTTTCCGGCAGGGAAACCTGCACCACCACGTCCGCGCAGGTTTGCCTTGTCCACTTCATCGAGGATCGCTTCAGGGGTCATGCCGGTAAGGGCCTTTTCAAGTGCGGTGTAGCCGCCAACAGCTATGTAGTGGTCTATATTATTGGGATCAACAACTCCGTTGTATTTTAGTGCAATCCTGTACTGTTTTTTATAAAAAGGTAACTCGTCAGCCATCTCATAGGGTTCATGAAGGATCGAATCCCTGTAAAGGAGGTGCCTTACCGGAAAGCCCGCTGCAAGTGTATTTGTGACAATTTCCTGTGCATCCTCGGTCTTGACCCTCTGATAGAAATAACCAGTCGGCTCAACCTTCATGAGTGGACCCTTCTGACAGAGTCCCTGACAGCCTGTCTTGACAATATCTACGTCGATTCCCTTGTCCGCAGCACTCTTTTCGATATTATCAACTACCTTCCTTGCACCTGAGGCCATACAGGCTGTACCTGTACAGACCCGGATCCTCTCCTTGTCTTCCTTAAATGTCTCATCCTTGAGCAGGAGTCTCAGATTTTTCAGGTCTTCCATGTTTTTCAGTCTTGCCATATCACTCCTCACCGGGTTTGTTTGTAATTACTGTTAATTATAGAGAAAAGCGAATCCTCATCACTTTACTCTTCTTCAATCATCTTTATAAGCTCATCGACCTTCTTCGGTCCAATCTCGCCCACAACCTCATCATTCACCGTGGCAACCGGGGCAAGTCCGCAACAACCAACACACCCGACTGTCTCAAGCGTCATTGCAAGGTCTTCCGTGGTCTCGCCAACACCAACATTAAACTCCTTCTCAAGTACCTCAAGCACCTTTCCGGCACCACGAACATGACAGGCAGTCCCCATACAGACCCTCACAATCTTGCGGCCCCTTGGCGTAAAATGAAACTGACCATAAAAACTTGCCACGCTGTAAATCTCTGCCAGGGGCAGATCAAGCTTTCTGGAAAGCCTCTCAAGGGCCTCTCCGGGAAGAAACCCGTAATCCTCCTGTATCCTGTGGAGAATGGGTATCAATAATCCCTTTTTCCTGTCATGCTCACATATTACCCGTCCAACCTTTCCAATCTCTCTTTCAATGTCAAGACCTTCTATGTCCATAGTATCCCCCGAATTTAATAATGTTGAATGCTAAAATCTAAAATCTCGAGTTACTTCACCCCTTCATGCGGTCTTGCTGCTGCCTCAAGCTTACGCCTGTCTGCCATGGTCATCAGTTTTCTCTCGGTACCAAATCTGCCAGGCTCATATTTTCTGAGTTTCAGTCCATCACGCTTAATGTCTATGGCTTCAAGTGTCTTCTTCAATATCTCTTCAGGGTCCGGAATAAAGTCAAACTTTCCGCCAAACCTCTCTTCCCACTGTTTTGTCATTATCTCCTGCACCTGACTGCTTGCCGCAACAGGGCTCTCTGAACCAAAAATAACATACACCCCTGAAGCAACAAAGTAACATCCGATTGCAAGGGCCTTCTCACTCATCCATTCAGGCGCAATACCGACTGCCGGCAGACCGGAAATATCATCGCCAAGCCCTCCTTCCTCGACCATCTGAGTTACCACGGTAAGTATCCTTGAATTGTCAACACACGAACCAAGATGAAGTACCGGCGGCACCCCAATGGCCTCACAGACCTCTCTGAGTCCCGGCCCCGCCATCTCAAGGGCTGTCTCAGGTGTCATAAAGCCCGCCTTGGCACATGCCGCAGCACCGCACCCGGTTGACACTACAAGAACGTCATTTCTGACAAACTCCTCTGCAAGGTAATTATGCATACTGTCCTGGGCAATGCGCGGGTTGTTACAGCCAACTATCGCCACAACGCCCCTGATCCTTCCTGCTATAATGGCATCATTTAGGGGTCTGAAAGACGCCCTGAACCTCCCGCCCTGCATGTATTCAATATACTCATGTGAAAACCCTGCAATCACCGGAGTGGTCTCATGCACCCTGCTTCCCTCTGTGGTACGGTTGGCATAGTTATCAATGGCAAGCCTCAGCACCTCTCTTGCCACCTCTTTTGCCCTGTGTTCATCGTACTCTATATGAACTGCATCAATCATCTTCCCCTTGCTGGATGTGGTCACTATTTTTGTATGGAACTTCTTTGCAGCCTGGGCAATTGCCGGCATTATACACTGGACATCCACCATTATTGTCTCTGCAAGGCCCGTCATTACAGCCAGCTCCTGGTTAAGGAATCCACCGGCTGTGGGAATCCCGTGCCTCATCAGGACCTCATTGGCAGTACAGCACATCCCGACCAGGTTAATCCCCTTTGCCCCTTTCTGACTTGCATATTCAAGCATCCCGGACTCCTGAGAGGCCTCAACCATCATCTCAGCAAGTGAAGGCTCATGGCCATGAACCACAACATTGACCTCATCTTCCTTCATGATTCCTATACTCGCCTCAGAACGTTTTGGCGATGGGGTGCCAAAGAGTATGTCTGTAATGTCGGTGCTGAACATTGAGCCGGCCCACCCATCGGCAAGAGAGACCCTCAGTGCAGAGGTCATAAGGTTTTCAGGGTCCTGGTCCACACCCATGTTTGTCCTGTGCATGGCCTCGGCAACCTCACGGTCTACACCCCTGGGCACTATTCCCCACTTGCGCCAGATCTCCTGACGCTTCTCCGGTGCCCTCTTGATAAAGGATATCTCTCCCCTCTGCTGGCCAAACTGCGCGATAATATTCTCTGCCACCTCTTTTGCTATATCTTCCTTTGTCCTGCCCTCAGTTGAAATATCGAGTATACCGGCCAGTTTTTTCAGCTTCCCTTCGTCCTTGATCGTAAAGTCCGGGGCCTCCCCTGTGGATGCCGCAAGGAGTGTATAGGCCATATCCCTCGCATGGTCACTATGAGCTGCCGTGCCTGCAGCCACCATCCTCAGGAAATTCCTGGCAGTCACGACCGGAAGGGTTGCTCCGCATACACCTTCGGCATTCTCTTCAGCATCGGAACCAACAAGCCTGCAGGGCCCCATAAAACAGATCTTGCAGCATGCCCCCGAGTGTCCTATCGGGCATGGCTTTAATTTCTCCGCCCTGTCAAAGGCTGTCTCAAGACCATGCGACTCTGCCCACTCCACTATCTCCTCGGCAACCTTGTCGGCACTTTTTATTACCTTTTCAGACATCTTAAACCTCCGTTTTTATTATTGACGATTTTCGATTGACAATTTTCAGTTTTAGTCCTGAAAAATAGTCAATGGTCAATCATCAATAGTCAATCTCATATTATCGATTCCATCTCAAGGGCTGGATGACCGGCCTCAGTCAGAAACTCAACCAGCTTCTCGGAGTCCTCACATACGGTCTCATCAGCAATCTTGTCAAGCAGGTCAGGAACGCCTTCTGCTTCGGCTATCTGCTGAAACTTGTCTTTCACCCTCTCCTTAATCGCCTTTGTCATCCAGACAATCCTCTTTATACCACCATCACCAAACAGGAATTTCTTGCTGGTTATAAAATTCACACCAATTCCCATAAAGCCCGGGGTCTGCACCCCGCCGCCCACTGTTCCGGCAAGTGTCGAGAATTTCATGCCTATCGGGGTCATCCCTGTATGTCCGCGCTGAACAATCATTACACCATTGGCCTCGGGTATGATTGCAACGATACATTCAAAGCAGCCACAGGAGGTCATGGGATTTTCCATGATTGTATAAAGGTTCAATGTCTCAACCGCCCCGCCTGACGCCTGTTTCAGATAATCATCAACACCCGTATAGCGGCCGAACCTCGGGTCAACAAGCTCACCCTTTGGAACAGGCTGGTTTCCGCCGGTCGGGTCGATCTCGTAGGCTGCCTTGCCGTCAAGCCAGTTATAGGCACCACAGAGCCCGAGTCTCTCAGGTGTTATGACACAGACATGACTCGGGGCAAAGGACTGACAGAGCAGACAGGAATAAAAGGTATCCACGGTCTCATCGGTAAGGGATGCAAGCCTCTCATCACGCAGCTTCCAGTCAATCCTTGCCTCCTCTCTCAACTTGACAACATCCTCCTCGTTGGTAAAGAGCGTGACCGCTACCTTATCAACTATGGTGCTGAACCTCTTGTGTGTCATTGCATGGTGTATCTTTCCAATATCCTCAAGGCTGAAGCCGGCCTGCTTTGCGGCATGGCTGATCCTTATCCAGTTAATATCCCTCTGTCCCATGTGCCATATGCCCTGGCCTTCGTTTATATTATGGTGAAGTCTCCGCTCGACAATGGAGAGGAAATCCGGCTGCATCTTTCTTCCTGCAATCTCAACCAGGATTCCAAGGGGCATTACACCTCCCTGTTCATACCTCTCCTTCCAGTTCTCACCGATAATGTTTACCTTGCCGTCCTCTATCTCTTCAAGCTCTCTCAGCCTTGCCCATTCAAAGGCAGGTGAGCGCGTTCCGCCAAACTCGATAAAGGTCTCCTCCTTACGGATCCTCTCACCCTCAAACGCTGGGCCGTAGGCAATCGGAATCGGCGGTTTTTCAACAAGTACCTTAAGCCCCCTCACCTCAATCGCCTTCTGGACAATCTTGTCGTGATCAAGCTCTTTATCCACCTCTTCATACGTACATACACCCGTGGGGTGAATCACGGGGACATCAGTATCACAGATGGCCGGGAAGCCCATATTTATAGCGCCGGCCCCTGTTGCCCACTTGACATCATCAAGCCCGCCCAGGGGAAGGGCAAAGGCAAAGACCCTGTCTTTCTGATATTTCAAATTGCCCTTGTAGTCTCCGGGTTTTACACCCCCAAAGATCATGGAGGCCCTTATTGCCCAGTCAAGGGCATAAAGTGTATGCTCGGTCTCCGTGCCAAGTGGCACTATATATACATCCCAGCCAAGCTCCACCTTCTTTCTCAGAAGCTGCTTGGTAACGCTGTCACCATTGGAACTTCCGGAAAGGAAGACAAGGATGTTCTTCTCCTGCAATTCCCTGACAATCCTTACCGCTGTATCATCATCAGGGGCTGCACCTATAATAGCCGCAAACCCCGGCATCCTTCCATCAACAAGCTGAATACCAAGATTACGCTGTACTGTGTCTGTAATAAACCCGTTATAAACATAACCTGTCTCAGGGTCTTTTGTCGGCTCCAGACCCTCAATATACCTCAATGCAAGCCAAATCTCCTCAGCAAAAAGTGTGGCCATCCCGGAATCAAGGGCCTCTCCCAGATAAGGCGTCCATATCTTCTCCTCAGGCTCATCATGAAGAAGATCCTGGGTCATCCTCAGTGCGGTCTTCATGTCCTTAATCGTCTTTACCTCAAAACCCGTAATACCATAAATCAACGGCAGGGCATAGGCAGTGTCTGGAAACTCGAAATGGTAATCCTCACCCTTTTCAGCAATAACCTTCTGTAGTAAATCCTCAGCCTGCCTGAAGACTTTATGTGACCCTCTTATAGCAGCCGAGGCTATTATCTTTGACATCCCTTACCTCCTTAAATTCGTTATACGTTATACGTTAGCTGACAAGCCTGCAAGCTGACAAGCCTTTTGTTCGTATATTTACCTGAAAACAACCTTTTTCTGTTGCCATCCGCCACTCTTTACGCTGCAGCAGAGCGAAGAAAAGTGGGAAGGGCATTCGCCTCCCTTGGTCCGACCGTGACCTTCCAGCCCTCAAGCTTGTCCTCAATAGCACCGCTGAGGATCGCCACATAACCCGGAATTATTAATTCCCGGTGATTAACCTCGTTCTCGATCCCGCTCTCCTTTATGAAATTTGCTATTTTTGAACCTGTGAATTTACCGGCTGCCCAGGCAGTAAGCACTGACAGGCCCTCACAATCCATAATGGCAAGATGTGCAGGAACCTTTGAATTCTCCACCTCACCCGATACTATAAAGTAGGTAAGCGAGAAATTAGTGGTGATAAGAAGGGGTGAGTCAGGGGTTGCTTCTCCGATCTTGTATATCTTCTGCTCAACCTGCATAGGCACCTGCGGGTCTGTGTAAACATTCTGCCTCAGAGTAAAGAGTGCGAGATTCTTCCATTTCTCCGCAGAACTGATAACTATTGTGGATGCATACTTTGCAATACCAAGCCCTGCAATTAGGGATTCAAAGAGTGCGTCGCTGCGCTGTGCAAAGTTTATTACAGGATATCCAAGGGGCTTGAAGTTCTTTTTTATAGCCGCCCTCCTGATAAAAGTGTTGTACTCAAGCATCTCTTTTGCAGAGCCTGCTCCGGGGTCTATTAACATATCCTCAACCCCTAAGGACTTTATCTTCTCCGTAAGAGATGAAAGGGCTTCAAGGCCGTCTGCCTTCACACCCAATGCAGCCTTGGCAGACCTGGCAATCTCTGCCATTTTTTCGGCATTTGCCTCTGTAGCCCCATAGAGAACCGCATTCTTTCCATTAAAGGGTTTTATGGCGGCGGCAGCAGCATCTGTATTTTCCGTACCAACAATTACTGCTACATCCGGGGCCTTTTGAGCAACCTTTTCCGCCAGGGTCCCGAGCCTTCCTGCATCTCCGGAGTCATTACTCAAATATACGGCATCTATCCTCAGAAGCTGCCCTACCCTGTTGATCTCGGAGCCAAGGACATCCTGGATCTTTGCCTCAACCACATCATCGCTGTCCGTGTCCTTAATCTCAAGTGCAAGGGCCGGAGGATTGACAAACTTCTTTTCGTGCCTGAAAAGCACAGTCTCCTCTCCCATCTTTACAGCCCTCTCACCAGCGCCAAGTGTTACCGGCCTTACAGGTGGAGCCGAGGCCTCACCAAGTGTTGCCTTTGCCTCATCAGAGACATCAGGACAGGCATCCAGAGAGACTTGTCTCTGGGCAAGCTTCATTGCAAAGGCAAGGCATGTGGGAAAACCGCACTTCTTGCAATTTGTCTTTGGTAGTAATTTAAATATCTGAACCCCGGTTAATGCCATCTCTTACCTCCGTTATGTCTAATTCATTCGTTATGTCTAATTCATTTATATCAAACTGATTAAACCTGACTCATTTACCTCATTACATAAGTTCATCCATAAGCTGCTCCACTGCCTCTACTGCCTTCGGATGACGCATTATCAACAACTCCGAGCCTGCCATCAGAAGTGATGAAGCTGTCATGGCCTCCCAGGCAATGCCCCTCTCCTCAAGACTGCCCCACTCGGGAAGCACGTCCTCCGGGGCCTGTGTCTCCTTTATCTTCCATACATACATCCCCACATCTGCAAGCATCGGCGGCTGCATGACCGCATCATTCTGCGCCAATGCGGCAAGCCTTATCCGCTCCATAACTGAATATGTATACTCAAGCCCGTAACCAAGTGCGGAACACATCGGGTCTGTAATAAGCTTTTCCTTGTCAAAGCCCATCTGCGTAAGCAGGATGTTGAGCTGTTTTGACAGGTTAATGTCCAGTTCACTCATGGCAATAAGTTTATGCCCGTTTGCCATTGCCGCTGCTGCAATGGTCTTGTAGTTTGCCTCCTGGGCCTTGCCGATTATACAGTTATGCCCTTTTGCCGCCTCAGCCGCCTTCACCAGAACCTCCGAGTCCTTCTCCACATGATTGCTGCCGAGGACAATAAGGGGAACCTTTATTGCCCCAAGGACGTCACTCACGGTCCTGGCGGCATCCTCTGCTGTCAGATTCTTGCTGTCGGGATGTGTCCCAACAAGCCTAATGACAATGGCCTTTGCCTTCAGGTCCTCCTCGCAGTATTTTGCCCAGGTTACAGGATCCCCGCTTACACCGTCAAAAACCTTCCTTACAGTCTCGGGCCAGTCTTCAGGAGAAACATCCTGTATCTCATATGCAATCAGGGGCCTGTTCGGAATCTCTCCTTCAAAGGAGTGAAAGGGTAGGGTATTCTCACCTCCAAAGGTCTGTTGAACCCCGGTTCCTATTGTCACAGGAAAGACCCTGCCTGCAAAGCTTTCCTTTGGTGGTACAAATGCCATTTTATTCCTCCTTAATTCTTGATTAAGTATATCTCTTTATTGCTCACAGTTTTAATTTTTCGTCTTTCCCGTAAAAATCTGAAAGCTTCTTCAGTTACATCTCCAGATAAGAGTGGGCATACAGTGTCCTGTTCATAATAACGTCTATTGTCTTGACGGTCTCGATAACCTCCGCAGGGTCTGCAATAGCTGCAGTAAGCCCCTCATAAATAAGAAGTGCGAGATAGTATTTATTGAGGATATGCCTGACGTTTTTGGGACAACCATTGGATATATTGCTCAGGCCGACAACAGTCTTTATGGGGGGATCATTCAGTTCCTGAAACATCTTTATAGTCCTGATCACCTTTACCGCCTGCTCCTGTGTGGTGGCAATCTGAAGGACAAGAGGGTCCAGATAAAGGTTTTCAAGGGACAGGCCATACTCCATTGCCCTTGCCATAATCTCTGCTGCAATAGCAGACCTCTCTTCCTCGTCCGCAGGCAGCCCGCCCTTGCCTACAGTCAATCCTATAATCAGACTATCGTATTTGGCTGCAAGTTCAAGCATCGGAAAACGCTCAGGGTCATTGGAAGTAGAGTTAATCATGGGTCTGCCGTAGTCGTTGTTGTGAACCTTGAGGCCGGCCTCAATCGCTGCATAATTCGTGGTATCAAGACATACAGGAAGTGATACAGCCTCCTGAATGGTGGTAACCATCCATTCCATAAGCTCTTCACCACCATCCTCTGCAGGGCCGATATTGGCATCAATCATCCCTGCACCGGAGTTCTTCTGCGCAAGGGCAATCTCCTGAATGGGTCCCTTGTCCCGCTTCATCATGGCTTCTCTAACGCGTTTTGCAATTATACTAAGTTTCTCTCCAATAATAAGCATATCAAGCACTCCTTCCTGGAATTTTTTATTTGTTATTTTTCATCTTTCATTTTTCATTTATTAAAAAAGAGAACTCTACCACAGAGACACAGGAGATAAAACAAGAAAACTTTGTAAAACAGTCTTTAATCTCTGTGTCTCAGTGCCTCAGTGTTTTATATTCCCCTGACATAAAAAATCTTAGTTTTTACCACAGAGGCACAGAGAAAAAACCCGGATCCAAAAACCATGTTTTAAGCCTGTTCCTTAAAGTTACCCGAATACAGGAATAAAGCAAGGGTTGAAAAGGATAACATAAAATATAGCGTATGGTAAAGCATTGCACTATTTAAAATTATTATAATTTTATAGAGAATAAGGGAGGTTTAGGGGATATTGAGACCGTCAAGTATGGTGAAAACAGAGCGGAGCGCAGGGGAGTTATCAGGCAGCTCAATCAGAGGTCTCCCCTGAAGGTCATATTCAAATATTTTTCCATCCTGGGGAACAAGCCCTGCACAATGAAGGCCCAGCCCATCGGCAAGTTTCGTGAGGGTCTCACCCTCCTCACCGGAGACCCTGTTTATAATCAGGACACTCCTTTCGATATCAAGTTTCAGCTCATCCACAAGATCCCTGATCCTCCCGGCCGTCTGTATTCCCTTTACAGTCGGGTCACTCACTATCAGCAAAAGATCCACCTTGTGTGTGGTCCTCCTGCTGAGATGCTCCATACCCGCCTCATTGTCAATCACCACATAGGGATAGCGCTCTGCAAGTATGTCCGTATATTTTCTGATAATATTATTGGCCGCGCAGTAACAGCCCGGCCCTTCGGGCCTGCCCATCACCAGCAGATCAAAACCCTTTGCCTCTATCAGGGCCTGATTAATCTGATATTCAAAGAGCTCGTCCATACTCATGCCCCCCGGCCTTTCACTGCCGGAACGTATGGTCTCAAGTGAGGACTCCCTCAGTTGTCCCACAGAGGCATGAACCTTTACGCCAAGCGCTTCATTCAGGCATGCGTTACTGTCAGCATCAACTGCAAGTACAGGCCCCCGCCTCTTCTCAACAAGATACCTCACTGTCAGCCCAGCTATACTCGTCTTTCCTGTACCGCCTTTACCTGCAAGAGCAATCAAAAACGACATACCATCTCTCCTCCCTGTATTTTTAAAGATTAAAACACCACATCAAAAACCATCTCCTTCATACCAAAAAGAAACCGCTTCCGCTTCACCTTTATCTTTACTTTATCTCCGGGCCTCCTGTCAAGAAGCGCAATCTTTACGTCAGGGATATCCCCGACAATCTTATCATCAATTGCAATGATTATATCACCCTCTTTAAGCCCTGCCTTGTCGGCAACTCCACCCTTCATGACCTTCTCGATAACAACCCCTTTCTTCTGATCCTTGAGAAAGACCATCAGCCGTGCACTCTCCGGGGGCTCAATCCGCTTTGGAAAGAGGACAAAATCTGCAATTCCGCGGTCAAAACCCTCACCCCCGTAATTAAGAATAACCGTGGGGCGCTCATTGGTCAGCCGTTTTACCCTGTCCGGTATTCCCCATGAATGCTGGACATGCCCGTTTCCGGCAAGAACCACCATCTGTGTATCAGGATATTTCTTCAGTGTATCTGCAATACTGTGAGCCATTGTCTCATCCCACAGGATCTGCGACTGAACGAAATTCTCAAAATTACTTTTATTGTCATGCTGGGAGAAAACATTCCTGAGGTATTCCCTGTACTGCTGATTCGTCATATCCATATCCTGGGGTATTTCGGCGTACTCATCCTCTGTAAGCGAGTCAATTCCATCCTTTGAGACCTTCTTGAGAATCTCCTTCCTGATATTCAGCGCTATTACCGGAATGCGGTTTGCACGTGCGTACTGGAGGATATCCCTGTACAGGTTGTAATCAAAAACCCATCTTTTAAAATACTCCGTCTTCCTGAGGAACTCTGCCTCGTTTATATCACCCTGGATGTACTGGTCAAGATACTTTTGAAAGGGCCGCTGGAACATCTCCATGCCGACAACCAGTTTCCCGCTGTCACTGTACAGCCTCCTGATAATTTCATACTGTACTACGTGGTGCTCGTATGCAGTATGCATCTCCCCTACAAAGACCACCCTGCTGTCCTTAATCTTCCGTATCACAGCATCAAGCCCAATGGTATCCGCAGTCTCTACAGCATCAAGCCGGAGTGTCAGGTCCACAGAAATCCCTTTATCGGAGTCAGCGGTCTTTTTCAGAATGTTCCTGCCATTTTCAAAGACAAGGAGGGAATAATTTCCGTATCTGAATATCTTTCCAAATGCCCTGTCTGCCTCCTGCCGGTCTTTTGCATTAAAGACCACGGCAACCCTCTCTGAATTCAGTGGGTTTTTATAAACCTTTACAACAAATCCTCCCTCAGTGAGGGGTCTGTCTGCAAAAAGACGCCTGTAAATCCTGTTTTTGACCGACATTATCAGGATGGAATTTTCCTCTATCTCCTTATCTCTAACCTCTTTCTCTCCCCTTACAGTATAGCCCTGCTCTTTAAAAAAAGCGGCCGCATCCCTATAAACATCTTTTTCATCCTCAGGCACAATAACAACACTGCCCTTTCTCCCGGTAAAGGCAGATATCACCGGCGGCACTTCGCTCTCTGCAAGTCTTCTCATGGTGTCATAATTCTCATCCAGGAATATCCTGAGGGGCCTTGCTGAAAAGGCCCTCTCATATTGCAGGTCTGCCTTATCGACTCTGATAATAAACTCCTCCTCCCCTGCTGCTGTTACAACCCTTGCAGGAAGGTCAAAGACAAAGGGGTCATTATCCTGAACAATGTTGAGCCTCAACAGGTATTTGCCGTCTCTGAAGACAACCAGTCCATCCTTTACATCAAGTGAGGGCACACCTTTTTTGTCAATCCACTGTCTAAAAAACTCCTTTAATTGAAGCCCGCTTGAGGATGCAAGGGAATCCCTGATATCATCCCATGTGGCTTCCCTGTATTTACTGGATTCAATAAACTCCCTGAGTCCCCTGAAAAAGGCATCGTCTCCGAGTCTCTTTCTCAGCATATGAAAGACCATTGCCGACTTGCCATAGCCTATAGTCCTCGTTGAAAAACCCTCACGGCTGATAAAGTCCTTCAGGGCAATCTCATTATCAGCAGACACGTAATTCATGTAATCAAGCATGATCCTCTTCCTGTACTCCGCCCCTTCACCCTTGAGCTCCTTATACCATTGGTCGGACAGATATGTTGTAAACCCCTCCGACCAGTTGCCTGATTTGTAATCAACATATACATAATTGCCGAACCACTGGTGGAGTATCTCATGACCAAGAGAGGTCCTGACGATAAAGGGCAGCCTTATAACCTTTGAGCCAAGCAGTGTATATGTGGGAAAGGAGTAGCCTGTCTGATACCTGTTCTCTACAATGGAGAAATTTTTATAGGGAAAAGCCCCAAGCATGGATTTATAGAGCTTTAAATATCTCTTTGTGTTTTCAATATAGGTGGCTGCAAGCCCCTCATCCTCTGAAAACAGATATGTCCTTATCAAAACCCCCTCAAACTGCTCCTCCTGTACCCGGTATTCTCCGGCAACAAGGGTTATCGTGGCAAGTGGATGGGGGAAATCAAAGTTGATGGTCTTTATATCATTGTCAACAGAAACAGTGGCAGCCTCGGATTCTGATATGGCATCAAAATCCTTTGGGACCTCCACGGTCAGCCTGTAAATAAAGTCTCCCTTAAATTCAGGGTACCACTGTTGTAGCAGCATTATACCCGTGGTATCCACTACATTGCTGCCCGAAACACCGGGATTGACGGCGGACTCCTCCTCTGCCTTGGGTTTAAATAAAGCACTGTATTCAATCTCGACAACCCTCTCCCCTTCTCCTGCCTCAAGGGCCTTAAGTGCCTCTTCTCCAAACTCATATTCCCTGCCGTTTATTCTGAATGACTTTATGTTGAGTCCATCCGTCCGGAGGTATGCCTTCCGTTTATCCGGCAAAATAACCTTCGCCCTCCCCTCAACAGAGCTGCTCTCCGGCAAAACCCTGACCTTAAGCTCATACAGGGGGAGCTCAGAGGCAGCAATGTTATTGCAGGACGTAATTATGGCAATAAAGAATAACGCCGTAACAAATCGCACATATGTCATCATTATCAAAAATCTCCTGTACACTTGAAATAACTTGCCACAACTGTAAAGATTATTCAGCCGCAGATTTTCGCAGATAAACGCAGATTATCAAGACTTTAGAGAAATTTTGCTTTACTATCTGCGTGAATCTGCTAAAATCTGCGGCTGAAATCCGTTGACACTCAGAACAGCCGGTTGGGAACATTTATCTTCAGGTGTTCATAAGCGCCGCGTGTGGCAAGCCTGCCCCTTGGTGTCCGTTCTATAAACCCCTCCTGAAGGAGAAAGGGTTCATAAACATCCTCAATCGTCTCCTTATCCTCCCTCACAGAGGCTGCAAGGGTGTCCACACCTACGGGGCCGCCGGCATATTTTTCAATAATTGTAAGCAGGAGCTTCCTGTCCATATCGTCAAGCCCCCTGTCATCCACATCCATGGCCTCAAGGGCGTACCGGGCTATCTCTATCCCGATCGTACCGTCACCCTTCACCTGGGCAAAATCCCTCACCCTCCTCAGGAGCCTGTTTGCAATCCTCGGTGTACCTCTTGAACGGCGGGCAACCTCAAAGGCGGCATCTTCGGTTATATGGACATCAAGGATGGTTGAGGAACGTTTGACCACCCTTATAAGCTCTTCAGGCCTGTAGTATTCGAGCCTCACAATCACACCAAAACGGTCCCTGAGGGGAAATGTCAGCAGCCCTGTGCGGGTGGTGGCACCAACGAGTGTGAAGTGCGGCAGGTTTACCTTGAGTGAACGGGCATTTGGGCCCTGTCCAATAATAATATCAAGGTGAAAATCCTCCATGGCAGGATACAGGACCTCTTCGACGATCCTGGGCATCCGGTGTATCTCGTCAATAAAGAGGATATCCTGATCCGAGAGGTTTGTAAGTATTGCGGCAAGGTCTCCCTGCCTCTCGAGCACCGGACCTGATGTGGTCTTCAGGCTTACGCCAAGCTCATTGGAGATAATATGTGCAAGCGTGGTCTTTCCAAGCCCTGGCGGGCCGTAGAAGAGAACATGGTCAAGTGCCTCTCCACGGTGTCTTGCCGCCTGAATATAAACATGGAGGTTATCCTTTAACCGCTCCTGCCCTATAAACTCTTCAAAACTCCTGGGCCTCAGGGTTACATCCAGGAGCAGATCATCCTGAGATACCTCTGGCTCAACCCCACTTTCATCCGTCTCTTTCAGACTAACCTCCCGCTTTTTTATTAACTATTGACTATTAACTATTTGCGATTGAATATTGAATTTTGAATATTAAACAGATAAGAATTAAACAGAATTGTTTAATTCGTCAATCGTCAATCGCTCTCACCTGTTCAAATATTTTAACGACTCTTTAAGGAGATTCTCAATCTCCCTGATTCCCTTCTGATAGGCCCGCTCCAGGGCCTCCTGGGCATGGGCTCTTTTATATCCGAGGTTAACCAGCGCTGAAAGGGTATCCTCGTAAACCCTCTCTTTTTTCTCTCCTGTCTTCGGAAGCTTTTCCCTGAGCTCGAGTATAATCCTCTGTGCTGTCTTCTTCCCCACACCGGGAATCCTTGTCAATAACCCAACATCCTCTGTCTCTACTGCCCTTAAAAAATCCTCGACCGTTGAGCCGGACAGGATATTCAGTGCAAGCCTTGGTCCCACCCCTGAAATGCCGAGCAGGGATTTAAAAACCCTCTTGCCGTTCTCATCCAGAAAACCGTAGAGGTCTATGGCATCATCCTTCACATTTGTATAAATAAAGAGAAAGACCTCCCTGCCCTCCTCCGGCAGCTCTGAAAGCACACTCAGGGGGACACTCACCTCATAGCCAACTCCGCCTGTCTCAACCACTATGCACTCAGGCCGTTTTAGAGTGAGCCTGCCTCTCAAAGTCCCTATCATCTCAGGGGTTGCCCTCCTTTTTTAAAAAAACCGGATATGTTTCATCGATAATTCAGGTGTATTATACAATAAAGAAAGGTTTTTACAGAAAGGACAGCGGGGGATTAAAAGAAATCAAGAGTAAATTTGGCCGCAGATTTTGCAGATAAACGCAGATTGTCAAGACTTTAGAAAAATTCTGCTTTAATATCTGCGTGAATCTGCGAAAATCTGCGGCAGAGAGTCTTAATTCACGGTTGTAAAGCTTCTGACATAGCTTAGACTCGCTGCACCTTTGTCATCACTTGCAACGACCTGCCAGGAGTATGTGGTGTCCGGATTAAGTCCTTCAACCGTATAGCTCAAAATGGCTGTATCCGTCTCCCCGGAAACCGAGTTGTCCACATCGGTAACCGTACCCTTGCCGCATGAAACCAGCAACATTGCCGTTAATATTATAATCCCTGCCAACAGGACTATCTTCCTCCGCCTTCCATCACCTGCAACGACCATTCCGAAGAGCAGCAGTCCGGCTCCAGCTCCAAGCCCTGCATAAATTGTCCTGCCGGGACTGCCAGTAAGGGTTGACTCTTCCACTTTTGCGGCAATGCAATTCTCCGGAGTGCCTTCGTTGTCTTCACAGTATCTGATTTCATAGGTCACGGGGTCACCCTCCGGGTCTGTGACTCCCTCCCATTGAAACGTTACCGTTGTCTCCAGCCCTGTTTCACCGTCTTCCGGAGAGACAGGTGCCGGCCTGGCCGGTGTATGGTTACCCTCTTCAGGCAGGCATGAGCCCGTGACTTTCTCATACGCCTCTGCATCCACCCTTTCAGGAACAGTCAGGTAAACAGTCCAGGGCCATGGTTCACCGGGCGATGTACCACACATAGCTACCACAACCTCACTCTCATCCGGGTCGTCAGACGGAATACGGACTACCTTGCCCCACGAGCCTGTATCAGGCGAGGGGTCGGTAAACAGGATTGTGAGTGTGCAGGTAGCTGATGGTGCAAGGGTCTGGTTTGAACAGTTGTCTGTTATACTGAATGGCCAGAACAGCCCCGGCTGGTCGGACACATAGGGTATCTGGCTTATGTTAAGGTCTGCATCGCCGAGATTGGTTACCGTTACAGTATGTGACGTGTTCGGAATATCACCAAACGGCACTTCAAGGTCATTATCCGTACCTGACGAATCAGTGACACTGATGTCAGGTTCAGGTACCGCTATAAAGGTTGCCGTCATTGTCGGGGCTGAGGCGCTGATAGAAGTCACCTTTACATAACTTGCAGTTCCGTTATACAGATCACTGTCCGGAATGCTGCTGCCAGTAAATGATGTATTGTTCGTAGAGCCCGGATAAAGGTCACCGCTGTCTCCCCTGTTATTATTCTTCTCAAGGTCCAAATTGCCGTCAGCCTGCTCCAGTGAAACCCAGTAGTGGGTTGCCGAGCAGTCAGAGGGGGGATAACACTCGTTGGCATTACTTGTCCGGCTTTCCTCTATATGCCATATGGCAAGGCCGGCTGCGGGCAGTCCCTCATCAAAAGTACCTGTAACACGCTGCCTGTTTTCTACCAGGAAATATTCCCCGCCGGTTGACGGGCTGCCGGAGAGGAGCTGATACACATCCGCCGCTGTGGCTGCCGCATCAATGGACTCATCAGTCAGTCTGTATGTAACCTGAGTTGGAGTAACCCAGCCAAGGCGGTATTTGCTCCATGCCGACATATGGGCAGGGGTATCCCCCTGTCTTGTCACATAGTTCCACGTCCCTCCACTCATCAAACCCCAGTTACCTATCCCCTCCGAGCTCCCGTCAGTGTCGTAGAGGTCAGGCAGGCCCAGGGCATGGCCGTACTCATGGGCAAAAACACCTATTGTCGACTGGATTGGCGGAGGCCCTGTACGGTAAAGCTCGGGCATGATAATGTAATCGTTCACTTTATAGCCTCCGGGGCAGGAAGCATCTGAATCGCCCGTGGTATAGATACCATAGTTGCTGTATCCGGAGTTCCGGGCACTGGAGAGATTCCAGCGATGGGACCATATATCTGTCGAGGCCTCACCGACCTCCTCGCCGGTACCCTGATGGACTATTCCCACTACATCTACATAGCAGTCCCCGTCGGAATCATATGCAGAAAAATCAACCGTGGCATCTGCTGCCGCAACAGCCTCATAAACGAGGTCACCGGGCCACGTATCTTGTCCCTGGGCATTATTGGTACCGTAATAATCATGGTTATTTGCTGTTGTGTACCATCCCACAACACCAGCCGGTCCGGGAGATACGCTGAAGGCACCGTATGAGACCTCTTCATAATAGTCCTTCATACTCTTGTTTCCCGTACCAAAAAGGAGGGTATCAAAATCCGGGGTATTGTATGTCGTTGTTGTATTATTAAAGTTTATGAGGATGACAGGGATATTCGCAGCCCCTGACGGAGGCACAACCTTCTGAGGTAAATCAGGAGGTTGTATTGCCTTTCGCTGAAGGACTTCCACCAGAACGTCTCCAGCCGGCCTGATGTGTTTTTGTAAAACCTCTGTGGGCCGGGTCTTGCCAACTACCCATGAAGAGGCTGTAAGCCTTCCGCTGCCGTCTGTTACTGCATATGTCCAGTTCTGCAACGACTCATTAAAGGCAATGGAATAACCGTCTTCAGTCTCCCATCCATGCAACCTTTCATCACCCCAAAGTCGGGCAGTAAACGCGCTCCCATCAGCCTGTATGAGGGTACGCACAACCGGTGCCGCTACAACTGCTTCAGCCTCTTCCACCCCCAACAAACCGGTAATAAAACAGACCACAACTGCACAAAAAATAACTCCGGTTATTCCTGTCTTCATCTACCCCCCTTCAATCCTAATAATTAAAAGTGGACAGGCCACTCTCTTCCCTGATTTTAAAAAAGGGAAAAAGCAGCCTGTCCTTATACACTACATATCCCTATCTTCGGTTACCGGTTGTAAAGCTCCATACTTCACTTGAAGCCTCACCACCCCGGCCATCACTTGCAATGACCTTCCAGGTGTATGATTCACCGGGGACGAGCGTAGCGGGATAGGTCTTAATACCTGGAACAGATGTATCAGTTGTGCTTTTACCGCATGAGACGAGGAACATGGCTGTTATTGCCATCAGACCGATCAACAGGGCCAGCTTCCTGCGCCTTGCACTGCCTGCAAGCATCATCCCGAAGAGCAACAGTCCAGCTACGGAACCAAGTCCGGCATAAAGGGTACTGCTGCTTCCCTTTACAACATCACCTTCTACGGGCACGGCTTTGCAGGTGCTGCTGTCAAGTTCGGTCCCTTCAGGAGCATAGCATATCTGATAGGACACAGTGTCTCCATCTGCATCAGTGGACTCTTTCCAGACAAAAGTTACATTTGTCGGCACATTTGCGTCTCCGTCAGATGGGTAGTAGAGTTCAGGTGCATCAGGGGCAGTATTATCAGCAATTGCAGCAGGCACCGCGCAATCACTCAGGAGGCTCAGGAGGTCGGAGTCCGACAAGTCAGAAGTATCGGTTGCAGCACTGTATGTCCAGCGTGGCGCCGTACCTCCGCCAGTCCCGCACATGGCTACTGCAACCTGAGGAACACCTGTGTCACTGGAATTTATGCGGAGTACCCTGCCGAAAGACCCTGCGGTAGCTGGTGAGAAATCAACATCGATTGTACAGTTTGCTGATGCACCAAGAGTTGATGAGCAGTTGTCTGTTATGCTGAATGGCAGGAAAGCGTCTGCACCATATGTTGCAAGGGATGTTGAAATACCGGTAAGGTCTGTAGTACCGTTATTGGTTACTGTTATGGTCTGGGTTGTTGCTGAACCACCCACCGGAACATCACCAAAACCAATCTCAAGATCTGTATTCCCTGTACCATAGGTTACCATGATCTTCTCTGCAACACCCAATGACCTGTCACCAGGGCCGGCTGCATATGCATGGAGATTCCACATTGTAAACTCCGTAGGATTAGCAGCCGGACAGTCATATGGAGTAACACTACCCCAGCCGCCCTGTGCCCTTACGTTCCATGTGTGGGAGCCGGCAGCAGGTGTGTTGGTAAATGTATATTCCGTCCAGAGGGTACCTTCCACGGTATCAACATTGCTTGTAGCTGCGGGGGTTGTTGTGAGATCATCAACATACAGACTGACATCACTCACACAGGGATGGCCCCTGCCGTCAGCCCTGGTAACCTCGAGTATCCCAACCTTGAACGGCACGGCTCCGTTTGCGTATTCATCAGACGGGGTTACAGCATATATCTGAGGTCCGTGGAATTCGGGATTGGTGGCAAGACCGGCAATTGTATACCACTCCGGCATGCCCCCATCAGCATAAGTGTCAACACTGTCAATGGAGTAAACGTTTCTGAATCCCAGTTTCTGCATGTATGCACCTGCCCAGTAGCCGCGATAGCCGCTGGCGCTGATGAGGTATATCCTTGTATTGAAATTAATGACCCCTGCCTGTTTCAGGTATCCCAGGATGGATTCAAACTCAAGCGTGTCCTCCGGGAATGCGCCTGCATAGCTGCTGATCCAGAAGGGCACATTTGGGGGCAGAACCGTTACACCGGTAGCAGTGTCGGTCCACAGAGGGGAGCGGGCGTTCGAAGATGTACTGCCGCAGTCGTAAGTAAAAGGTGCCTGTCCTGTCACAGCGCATCCATTATGCTCTTCCCAGGTGCGAACGTCAATTATTATACCGGTACGTGCAGAGGCAGAAGCTTCAGCCTCTATCGCTGATATATCAGACACTCCAAGGGCATGGTTGTTAAGCCCCCTTCCGGCATTATTGGCTGCAAGCGCCCTCCAGGTATAGGTTCCGGCGGGAATGTCGAATGGAGCGGTAGTGGAAGCGGCATCAAATGTATAGTCGGTCCAGAGGGCACCGGAGGTATCGTCCGGACTGAAGGCAACCTCATTCCCTCTGTATCCTGCACTGTCGAATATCTGAAGCGAGACCCTGGTTACCGGTGGAGGGTTAAAGTAACCGCTTGGGGTAGGCTCCAGAATGCTGACGGTAAAGGTCGTGCTGCCGTCAAATGTTGCAAAAACCTGTGGTGGCACAGTGGTAAAACTGAAAAACTCCCCCATGCCCATATATTTAGGCAATGTGCCGGTGTTCCACTCGGACATGCCTCCCTCGGCAGCGCCGGTACCGTCACCATCAATATTGTACAGATTGGCAAAGGTGCCGCTCCCTGTTTTAGTGCTGGTAAATGTCCTGCCGTCCATCCATGTAGCCATATAACGGCTTCTCACTCCGGTACGGCAGAGGAAGTAAAGCCTTGTGTTAAAGTCAATTACTCCCCTCTCAAGCAGACCCTCTATAATATTCGTCACCTCTGTAGAATCATCCGGGGCCAATGTGGGGAATGTGGTATTTTCGTTGACCCACCAGGGGATGTTTATCGGCAGATATGTTTTACCGTTTAGCCTCCACTTCGGAGTGCCGTTGTATGCAGTGTTAGTATCCGTTGCCCCTGCTATTGCACAACCGGTAGGACCCCAGGGGGGGCATTTACCGTTATTCTCATCAACTGAGCGCACATCTATTATGACCGCATCCGTACCGGTATTTTTCACTTCATTGTAAGCGGCAGTTGCCGATACTTCAGTAAAAACGGCCCATGCCGACTGCGCTGCAAACAGAAAAAACCCTGCGAGCGCCAGAAAAAATACTGAGTATAGTCTTCCTCTCCTCATAACAACCTCCTTGACCTCAATGTAGTACCGTCAAAACTTAACCACAGAGGACACAGAGATTATTTTAAAGAAAGAGCTTAAGACCTTAAAAAAATTCTTATAATCTTCAAGTGTTTCTCTGTGGTGAAATTCTTTCTTCTCTCTATTTTATGGATATCTTATAGATATTTAATTTAATAACTACCAAAAATATAATCTGAGGGAATTAAAAAGCCCGGGCCACCTGCGGGTGGCCCGGGCCGGAGTTACTTCTCAAATTCTGCTAATACACACCTCTTAACGCCTTCCTCTTCTTTTCTTACCGCTTTCGGTCTTGAAGCTCCACTCATCACTTAGAGTCTGGTCCTGTCCGTCACTTGCAGTGACCTGCCAGTAATAAGTAGTGTTAGCATCAAGTCCGCTGATAACGGTACCCGTTGTATTTTCGGGTGTAACGTCATCACCGCAAGATACGAGGAACATGGCTGTCAATATCATCATACCTATCAACAGTACCATCTTTCTCCGCCTTGTACTGCCTGCAAGAACAAATCCGAACAGGAGCAGTCCTGCTCCAGCACCAAGCCCTGCAAACATCGGGCTGTCGGTACCTTTGGCGGATGCCGTAGTGTCATCCACAGACACGGTAACACAGCCATCTGTGAGGTTCTCGTCCTTACAATATGTAACCTCATAGGTCACAGGATCATTGTCAGGATCAGTGGCTTTCTTCCACACAAGAGGCAGATCGCTGGTTGGTACATCAGTAGCTCCGTTTTCAGGGTAAAGAAGTTCAGGCTTAGTAGGCGGCTGATTAGCTCCTACCTCTACACCTTCTCCACTTACACTGACTGTTACAGAGGCCTCATCAGGGTCATCTGATGTGATGACAAGGCTGTCAGTGAAGGTCCCCACTGCTGATGGGGCAAAGCTTACTGTAATAGCACAGCTTTCTGATGGTGCAAGTGTGCCTGTGCATCCATCATCCGTGATGCTGAACGGATCGCTGAGTGAAGATACTGAAGCAATGGTAAGGTCTGCTGTACCGTCATTTGTAACGGTTACAACCTGACTGTCGGAATCTCCAACAGTTACACTGTCGAAGTCCACAGATGTCGTGGATACCGTAATATCAGGCTGAGCAGCAACACCTGTACCGCTCAGAGCCACATCCACAACCGCTGTGTCAGGGTCGTCCGACGGTATGGAAAGCGTTCCTGTATTTACACCCTCTGCTGATGGTGTAAATATCACATCTACCGTACAGTTGTCTCCAACTGCCACGGCACTGTTTGAACAGAGATCATTTGCAGTGCTGTAGTCGCCTGTTACAGCAAGTGCTCCTACATTGAGGGTTGCACTGCCTGCATTTGTAACTGTAACGGTCTGAGCTGACGTATTTCCGATTATCACACTGCCAAAGTCCACCGTGGTCGGAGATACTGAAATATCAGGCTCAGGAGTCGCTATGCCTGTGCCGCTTAATGCCACATTCACAACCGCTGAGTCAGGATCGTCCGACTCAATGAAAAGGGTGCCGGTCAAATCACCCAATCCTGCTGGTTGAAAGACTACATCCGCCGTACAGCTCACGCCCGGTGCCAGTATCCCGTCCAAAGGACAGTTACTGCCTGTCGCTGTGAAATCACCGATTATTGCAACGTTTGTAACCGTAAGATCAGCAGTGCCTGTATTTGCAATCGTAACGGTCTGCGCCGCTGATGTATCTCCGACAACAACATTGCCGAAAGCAAGGCTTGCCGGTGTAACGGAAATATTTGGCTCAGGAGTAGTGGCAGCAACACCTGTACCGCTTAATGCCACATCGAGAACCGCTGTGTCAGGGTCATCCGACGGGATGGAGAGGGTGCCGGTCAGAAAACCTTCCGTTGCAGGTTCAAAAACCACTGACACCGTACAGTTACTTCCCGCCGTCACGGTAGCGCTGGAACAGCTATCAGCGGTAATAGTAAAGTCACCGGTTTTAGTTACCGCATAGATATTAAGGTCTGCAGTACCTGTATTTGAGACCGTAAAGGTCTGTGCTGATGATGTGCCTCCAACCGTCACAGAGCCAAAGTCTTTTGCACCTGGAGAGACGGAAATATTAGGCTCGGAAACAATCGTTGAAACAGTCAATGTCCTGTCACCAGGACCGGCATCAAGTGCATAGGCACTCCAGCTCACGTCTGTGCTGGCAGTCCAGGAAGCAGACGTTGCTTTTACATTCCATGTATGGGAACCGTTCGACAGTGTCTGGGTGAAACTGTACACCGTCCAGAGGGTACCGGCTACAGTATCGGTAGTGTCAGAGGCAACCTGAGCACCGGCTACATACAGATCAACCGAATTTATAGCTCTAAAACCTTGCCATCCTCGTCCTAATTTGACATTGCCCCATGTGGGCTCCAGAATTCCAACGGAAAATGTGACTGTATCAGTACTGGTTTCTGTAAAACCGTCGACAGGTGTTATAGAGTATATCTGTGGCGGCTTCCAGGTCTCGTTCTTTGGCAGGCCCTGTTTAGTCCACTCCAACATACCTCCGTCTGTACCACCAAGGCCGTCACTGTCAAGGGTATAGACATTAGTAAAGCCCATATTGTTCTGCACCCATACTGCGCCATAGTAGCTGCGATAACCGCTCCTGCAGATGAAATACAAAGGGGTGCTCTTTGTAATATACCCGGAATCCAGGAGAGCCTGAAAAGCATTCCTGTACTCCGTAGTGTCCTCCGGGTTTTTGTCACTGGCAGTACTGCTGATCCAGAAGGGTATATTGGGCGGCAAAACCGTTACGCCGGTTGCATCATCAACCCACTGTGGAGAGCCGTTGTTACCCGCCTCCGGATTGGGACATGTCTCCCCAGCCCACGGGGGCTGACATTTGTTGTGCTCTTCCACAGAACGTACATCAATTATCACTCCATTGCGTGCTTTTGCGTTGTTGTAAGCATCAAGTGGTGAAATACTGCCAACAGCTGCCCATGCCGGCTGCACCGTAAAGAGAAACAACGATGCAAGCGCCAGCAATACTGAGTATATTTTTACCCTACTCATATAAGCTACCTCCCTTAAATTCAATGTACTGAAGATGTACGGATTTCAGCTCTTCTAAATTATAGTACTCTCGTTAACCTTTCTGTCCCGAAATCATCGGGATTACTCTTTAAGAATTTCCGGGTTTTTCTATGGCCTTATCACCTCCCTTTATTTGGGGTGTATCCAGTGTTTCCCTTGCGTCATACGCAGACTATCCAAGTGTTATCAGAGGTAATATTTAATGTGAATCTGTTGAGTGGTTTCCTGAAATTCAGCGCTGTGAATCTCATTCTGTCTACTTGATTGTAAAAAAATCAAGCAACTTGCAATCTTTGCAATGAAAAACCGGAGAAAAATAAGGCCCTGACCATACTGTGAGTATGGTCAGGGCCCAAAGCTTATATCAGGATAAGCGAGTCAGCCACGGTAAGACATGACCACGTTTCATCAGGTCTCATAACAGATATCAAAAACTGTCTCATGACTGTCATCAACGTCTTATCCTCCCTTACTTTTTTCAAATCTTCCCGGCAGAGATTAATCTCCGGTTGTAAAGCTTGCTTCTTTGCTATCCGTGTTATCAGTACCATCACTTGCAATGACCTTCCAGGTGTAATCAGTGCCTGGCTGGAGAGTTGCAGAATAGGTCTGTATACCGGGCGCTCCAAAGTTATCGATACCGTCATTACTTGATGTATCGGTTGTGCTCTTTCCGCATGAGACAAGGAACATGGCTGTTATTGCCATCAGGCCGATCAAGAGCGCCAGCTTCCTGCGCCTTGCACTGCCTGCAAGCATCATCCCGAAGAGTAACAGTCCTGCTCCGGAACCAAGTCCGGCATAGAGGGTACTGCTGCTCTTCTTGGTAACAAGGTCTCCACTCACTGCATCGTAGCAGTTGCTATCAACAGTAGCTGGATCCGAAGAATAGCAGACCTGATAGGAAACAGCGTCGCCATCTTCATCAGTGGACTCTGTCCAGGCAAAAGTTACATCTGCAGACGCAGTTACGTCTCCATCAGACGGGTAGAGGAGTTCAGGTGCGTCTGGAGCTGAATTATCAGCAGCCACTGCAGCTGGCACCGCACAGTCACTCAGGAGGCTCAGGAGGTCTGAGTCCGACAGGTCTGAAGTATCGGTTGTAGCACTGTATGTCCAGCGTGGCGCCGTACCTCCGCTGGTACCGCACATGGCTACTGCAACCTCTGGGACACCGGTGTCATCGGAATTTATGCGGAGAATCTTTCCGAAAGAACCCGCGGCAGTCGGGGTAAAACCGATGTCAATCGTGCAATTTCCTCCTGCGGCAAGAGAGGAACCACAGTTATTTGTAACGGTGAACGGCAGAAATGCACCTGCACCATATGTAGTATCACGGGATGTTGACAGGTTGGTGAGTGTTGATGCGCTGTTATTGGCCACTGTTATGACCTGTGTTGGTGAATTGCCGATACTCACGTCGCCAAAGTTCATCTCAAGATCGTTAACAGGCAGCACATCGTCGGTTACCGCAATCTGCGCTGAGACCCCAAGAGACCTGTCACCGGGACCGTCTGCATCTGCATGGTCATTCCAGCTTGTATATGTTGGCGTAGCACCTGTACAAGTTGTATAGGGTGCAACTGAACCCCACCCGCTCTGTGCCCTTACATTCCAGGTGTGGGAACCGGCTGCAGGTGTATTTGTGAATAGATATTCTGTCCAGAGGACACCATCACCGGGATCAACGTTGCTTGTAAGTACAGGAGTTGTGAAAACATCTACATATAAATCAACGTTAGTTACACAAGGTTGGTACTTACCCTGAGCACGGGGTACCTGCAGAATCCCGACCTTAAACTGACCGGTGGCTGCATTTGCATAACTGTCTGCAGGGCTTATGGCGTATACCTGGGGTCCGTGGAAGTCGGTATTAGTGGCAAGGGGGATATCGGCATACCACTCCTTCATGCCTCCATTGTTATAAGTGTCGGCGTAGTCTATGTTGTAGACGTTTCTGAAGCCGAGTTTCTGCAGATAAACACCCGCCCAGTAGCTGCGGTAGCCGCTCTTGCACATAACGTAGAGCGGAGTATTGTAGTCAATAACACCTGCATCCTTCAGGTAGGCGAAACTGTCGGTAAAGCTGGTTGCGTTATCAGGAAGCCAACCTTCAGTACCATTGCCGTCTGAGATCCAGAAGGGCACATTAATAGCCTCCCTCACTATACCGGTTGCAGTGTCGGTCCACTGAGGGGAACGGGCATTTGCTGCTGTGCTGGAACAGTTATAAGTAAAAGGAGTCCAGCCTGTATCTTCGCATCCCTGATGTTCTTCCCATGTACGGACATCGACTACTACGCCGTTACGTGCTGCTGCATAGGCACTTGCATCTGCAGGTGAGATATCGGTTACTCCAAGGGCGTTGTTGTTAAGTCCCCTTCCGGGGTTGTTGGCCGCATATGCCCTCCATGTCCAGGGGTTAACCGGAATGTCGAACGGATATGTGGATGCTTTGAATGTATATTCTGTCCAGAGACCGGAGGCATCGGTCGTGCTAAAGGCAACCTCACTCCCTTTGTTTCCGTTGTCGAATATCTGCAGCGAAACCCTGTTTACCGTCGGCCAGCCAAAACCACTGCTCGGGGTTGGCTCAAGGACGCTGACGGTAAAGGTCTCAGTGCCGTCAAACTCTGCAAAGACCATTGGTGGTGTATAGGTATAGCCGGACCAGTATGTCCCCATGTACTTGGGCAGGTTGTTGGCATTCCACTCCTGCATACCGCCATTACCGCCGGTCGGGGTACCATCATTATCAATATCGTAGAGGTTGGTAAAGGTAGCCGTTGTGGCGGTCTTGGCATTAAAGAAGGTGTTTGCCTCCATCCACAGGCCCATGTAGTGGCTCCTGTAAGCAGTTTTGCAGAGGAGGTATATGGGTGTGTTAAAGTCTATCACTCCCCTGGCAAGCAGTCCCTCTATAATATTACGCACCTCAATCGGGTCCTGTGGCTGTGTATCACTGGCTGAGCTGTTAATCCATAAGGGCACACTTATAGGAAGCTTTGTCTTGCCTCCCGCCCTCCACTTCGGGGTGCCGTTGTATGCAGTGTCGGAGTCTATAGTCCCCGGCGTTCCAGCCCACGGCGGGATAAGGCCGTTGTACTCATCCACTGACCGTGTGTCAAAAATAACCGCTGTTGAGTCTGCCTGCAGGGAATTGTATGCAGTGGTTGCCGCCACATCTGTCAGTGCGTACACTGACGGCACTGCAAAGAGGAACAGCCCTGCAATGGCCAAAAATACTGTGAATAATTTTTTACTCCTCATAAAATACCTCCATTATAATTTAATGAGATGGAAAGAAATCTTGAATTGATTAGGTTTCTGATATCTTCGTTCTTACCCCGACCCCCCTGCCCTGTTGAATAGGCAGGTCACTATGTTTTATCTAAGGTTTATCACCTCCCTGTTTCATTGGGATATTCAGTGAACTTTATTTCTGGAGATGCTGTTTATTTTATGTTCTTGTGAGAATTCACCAACATAGCTTGTGCGTCTTCTGCCGGCTGCCGGGGATAGCCTTAAATTTCTGTAGCAAGTAGTGGATTGGTTTTTATTGTCCCATGACATGAAGTGTCTTTACTTAAACAATAAACTCTTACCATCCCCCACTCCTATTATGTATGTATATAATAATATTAAATTATATCATTGTCAAGCCCTAAATCAGCAGGTTGTGTCTTTTAAATGAGCACTCAAAAGACACAACCTGTTGAAAAATAAGGCAAAACATGATTACAGAAGTGGTCAAAACTCTTTTTAAAAAAAATATAAAAATAACGCAGCCGGCTCAGGGGGAGAGGGTTTTCAGGTATCTCGGGAACTCTTCCTCGAAATTATCGCTTAAAACACCCCTGCCAAGACTCTCTCTAATCTCGTGCAAAGGCCAGAACCTGACCTCATCTATCTCTTCCTTACTGAAATCAAAAGGTCCCTCATGGAGACACTCGTATGAAGAGACAAGTTCCGACTCATAGGGATTTGAATGTATATATGAGTACAGGAATTTTATATCCATACCTGTAATCCCAAGCTCTTCCTCCATCTCTCTCCTGAGTGCACCCTCTACAGTCTCCCCTGCATCCACGTGTCCTCCGACGGATGTATCCCACCTGCCGGGGGCAACATCCTTGTTCATCGACCTTCGCTGAAGCAGGATATCCCCGGAGGAGTTTACAACAATCACATGCACCACCCTGTGAAGGAGGCTGTTATTGCCATGTATCACAGTCCTTGATGCACGGCCGATGACCTCACCGGCCTTATCGACTATCTCCAGTATCTCTTCACCCATGCTTTAAGATAACAGACTTCCCAACCATCTTTCAACAGCAAATCACGGCAATACCTTATAGTCTTCCCGATATGATATAATTAGTGTTTTCAAAACCCAATGGGAGGCTATATGAGATTTTCAAGAACCTGTGTTCCAACCCTGAGAGAGACACCATCAGAGGCAGAGGCTGTAAGCCACAAGTTATTACTCCGGGCAGGTTACATAAGACAGCTTGCCGCCGGTCTTTATATATTCATGCCCCTTGGCTGGAGGGTAATGGGAAAGATAAATGCCATTATAAAGGAAGAGATGGCTCGGATAGACGCCCAGGAGCTTCTGCTGCCCGTGCTGCATCCTGCCGATATATGGCAGAAGACAGGCAGGTGGTCCGAGATTGGGGATGAGATGTTCCGGCTCAAGGACAGGACCGGCAGGGATATGTGTCTTGGCATGACGCATGAGGAGATAATGACATGGCTGGCATCGCGGGAGATACGTTCCTACAAGGTCCTTCCCCAGATATGGTACCAGATACAGACAAAACTGAGGGACGAGGCAAGGCCAAAGAGCGGCATCCTGAGGACAAGAGAGTTTATCATGAAGGACTCATACAGTTTTGACCGTGACGAAAACGGCCTCAGCCAGAGCTACCGCCTTCATGAAGAGGCGTATCACAGGATTTTTGAAAGGTGCGGACTTAAATTCTACCAGGTAGAATCAGACCCCGGCATGATGGGTGGTGCAACCGCACATGAGTTCATGGCGCCAAGTCCGGCAGGGGAAGACGATGTTGCCATTTGCGACTCCTGCGGCTATGCCGCAAATGTTGAACTGGCAATCAGCGTCTCACCGGAAACAAAATTTGAGGACCGGCCATTTGAAGAGGTTCATACCCCTCAAAAACGGACCGTCCGTGAGGTATCGGAATTTCTCGGTGCATCCCCGGCTTATTTTATAAAAAGTCTTCTCTTCATGGCAGATACAGGGCCTGTACTCGTGCTTCTCAGGGGTGACCAGGAGCTTCAGGAGAAAAAACTTCAGAGGCTCATCGGACCATGCAGGCCTGCCCGTAAAGAGGAAGTCCTTGAAACACTCGAAGTGGAGCCCGGATTCATTGGCCCAATGGGGCATAAAATCAGGATTATTGCTGACGAGGCACTGAAAGAAGGCGTTTACATAAGCGGTGCAAACAGGGCGGATTATCACGTAAGGGGGGTAAGGCCGGGAGAAGACTTTGATGCCGAATGGACGGACCTGCACATGGTGAAGGGGGGAGACAGGTGCTGTAAATGCAGGGCCTCTCTAAGGATCGAAAAGGTGATCGAGATTGGGAACATCTTTAAGCTCGGCACCAAATACTCGGAGCCATTAAAGGCGTATTATCTTGATGAAAAGGGTAAGGAGCACCCCCTTGTCATGGGGAGCTACGGAATCGGGCCTGCAAGGATTGCTGCGGCTGCAGTGGAACAGAGCAATGATGAAAACGGCATCATATGGCCTGAAAGCATTGCACCCTTTGATGTCATGATATTACCGCTCAAGATGAATAATACAGAAATAGTGCGGGTCTCCGAGGATATCTATCAGGAACTTACCCGGAAGGGTCTTGATGTCTTCATGGACGACCGCAACGAAAGGGCAGGAGTAAAGTTCAAAGACGCTGACCTTATCGGAATCCCCCTTCAGGTGGTTATTGGTGAAAAAAATCTGAAGGAAGGTTTTATTGAGATAAAGATACGCAGGACAGGGGAGAAAAAGCTTGTCAGAACAGATGAGGCGGTTGAGGGGATTGCAGGGATAGTCTCATCAAATAAGGCAGAATGAGAGGGTGCCTCAGCGTGGATTGACTTGCGGTCTGTGCCTGCCCCTGAATAACCTTCAAAACCAAAAAACCAAATTCCAGTGATATTAACCTGGCAAATAAATACAGAGTTCTTTTGCTGGCTGAGTGGTTAGCTTTGCTGACAAATATGTCTCCCTGAATAGTTGCCAGGTTAATAAGTAAGGTTGTTGGAAGCGATATGATAGAGTCTTCACTCATTCTCGTCCCGAAATACTTCGGGGCTCCGAGGAAACCGTTCAGACTCAATCATATCGCTTCCTTCTCTTGAGCAAACCTTTTTGTTACTGGACCCTGCAATCTATATGAGAGAGACATATTCGTCAAAATCAACCACTTAAGAACTTGTTGAGAAAACCCTTGATTTGTCACCCTGAACTTGATTCAGATACTCATCGGTCACGAGCTCAGCGCCACATTGAGGGAGAAAACCATTGAGTTGTCACCCTGAACTTGATTCAGGGTCTATACTACAACGTTACATGTTGATTCTTAGAGATTCTGAAATAAATTCAGAATGACATATACTTTGTTTTTTTCTGTTTGTGCTACAAAACTTTAACCATCTAAAAACTCTGTATTTATTTGCAGGCTTAATAATGCTGTACCGGATGGGACAAAGGCACGGTATCTCTAAGCAGCTCCCGCATTTTGTGGAAGATGCCGAGATACTCCGGGGTACCATAGTCCAGATAGGTAAATTGATGGGACCGGTATTTTCCTTTTGAGTAAAACAGTGTTACCTCTGCAAAGATGCCACTACCGAGATATATCCTGTGGGGATAGTTCTTTGTTGTGGCAAGCACCACCTTTGCCTCTGTGATATAGCCGGGATCAAGATTCACTTTCCTTCTGTCATCAACCGAAAACATTTCTTCAAGTTCATTGGTGACGAGCTTTACCTCTCTTATTGTCCCGGTATTAAATCTCTTCTTAAACGCGAGAAACCGTCTGGTTATGGGCCAGCCCAGCTCATATCTGTAATATTCTGAATGAACCCATGGAAGGCACTCACTTTCAAACAACAATTCACCAAAACTATTTATCAGGTGCTCCTTTGCCTTCAAGTAAAACTCTTCGTCAGAATACAGGGTGGCCATGAAAAGGAGGGCTCTCTCCGGAGTGTGCGTTTTTCTCATATTTTATAAAATTATGGTTCTTCCGACTTTTCAATCGTCAATAATCAATAGTCAATCGTCAATACTAATACCCACTCCAATCCCCTGCTCCTATAACCCTTTTTCGCAGTATCCCGTCCGCTCCTATTATGAACGTTTCAGGCACACCCGTGACACCGTATGTCCGCGCTGCCTTTTCACCGGGATCGGTATACAAGGGGATGTCATAATTATTTGTTTTCAGATATTTCATGCTCTTTGCAGGGTTTTCACGGTATACAATGCTCAGGAAGACAAAGTCCGGGTCTGATTTTCTCCTGTTATAGAGGGCCTGGATAGAAGGGAGTTCCTCCCTGCAGTTTGGACACCACGAGGCCCAGAAGTGCAGAAAGACTGTTTTTCCCTTGAATTGGGAAAGTTTGACAGGAGCACCGTCACCGTCAAGAATGACAAACGCGGGGGCCTCAAGACCTATGATTGCCCTGCGTGCCTGCGGAGTTCTGTCTTTCTGGGTTAAAATTACGAGGAATACACCTATGACAAGGATAACTCCAAGGATAATTCCGCGTGAACTCAAGGTTTAGCCTCAATTGACACTTGCTGTCAGCAATTCTTCCTTATGTGCTACCTTGAACACAGGCTTCCCATCCTCAAGAGCCACTACCACCTTGTTGGCTCCCTCAAACCTGCCCTTCAACATCTCTTCAGAGAGATAGTCTTCTATCTCTTTCTGCACGGCCCTTCTCATGGGCCTGGCACCATAGACAGGCTGATAATATTTGTCAACAAGCCATTCCTTTACCTCGTCCGTAACCTCAAGGACTATCTCCTGCTCAACAAGCTGTTTGTTGGTCTCATCTATCAGCAGGTCAATAATGGAGAAGAGATGTATCTTGTCAAGGGGATGGAAGACCACTATTTCGTCAACCCTGTTCAGAAACTCAGGATTAAAGGTCTTCTTCAGCTCGTTCAGCACGTTGTCCTTGATCTTCGTGTAGATGTCATCGGCACTGTTACGCTGAAATCCTAAAGGCGTGGCCTTCTCTATAATCCTGGCTCCAAGATTCGAGGTCATAATGATAACCGTATTCTTGAAATCTATCTTTCTTCCAATACTGTCGGTAAGCACTCCTTCATCAAGGATCTGAAGCAGGACATTAAAGACATCAGGGTGGGCCTTCTCTATCTCATCAAAGAGCACCACCGAATATGGTTTCTTCCTCACCCGCTCGGTAAGCTGTCCGCCCTCTTCATAACCTATATAGCCCGGAGGTGCACCGGTGAGCTTTGAGACATTGAATCTCTCCATGTACTCTGACATATCAATCTTGATGAGAGAGTTCTCATCGTCAAACAGAAACTCTGCGAGTGCCTTCGCAAGCTCGGTCTTGCCCACACCTGTTGGACCAAGGAAGAAGAAAGAACCAATGGGCTTCTTTCTGCTTTTAAGTCCTGCCCTGGAACGTCTTATGGCTCTGCAGACTGCCCGGGTAGCCTCATCCTGGGCAATAATCCTCTTATGCAGTTCCTGCTCCATAAGGAGCAGTTTTTCCGTCTCTTCCCGTTCAAGTTTAATAAGGGGTATTCCCGTCATCTTTGAGACTGTATAAGCAATATCCTCTGCCTTGATAACAGGGATATCCTTGGTGAGGTTATCACGCCACTGCTTGTGAAGCTGCTCATGTATCCTCTTGAGTTTCTCTTCCTCCCCTCTTACGGATGCCGCCTTTTCAACATCCTGAAGCTTGATATAAAGATTCTTCTCTTTGGATAGCCTTTCAAGGTCATGTTCAATATCCTTCAATTCAAGGGGCGGAGTATATCTTTTGAGCTTGATTCTCGAACCCGTCTCATCTATTACATCAATGGCCTTATCCGGCAGATTCCTGTCCGCTACATATCTGTCGGACATCTTTGCTGCGGTTACAACGGCATCCTCACTGTACTTAACCCTGTGATGCGCCTCATACTTGCTCTTTAAACCTATAAGGATATCTATGGTCTCCTCCATATTCGGGGGGTCAACATAGATTGGCTGGAACCTCCTCTCGAGGGCACCATCCCTTTCAATATATTTCCTGAACTCATCGGCAGTGGTAGCGCCGATGCACTGTATTTCACCCCTGGAAAGGGCGGGTTTTAACATACTGGAGGCATCCACCGACCCTTCGGCAGCGCCCGCACCGATAAGCGTATGGAGTTCATCAATAAAGAGTATGATGTTGTCGGATTGCATTATCTCCTTCATTACAACCTTTAATCTCTCCTCAAACTGTCCCCTGTATTTGGTTCCCGCAATCAGGGCACCGAGGTCAAGGGAGATGATTCTCTTGCCGAGCAACTGGTCGGGAACATCGCCGGTAACAATCTTCTGGGCAAGCCCTTCCACAATTGCAGTTTTGCCGACACCGGGCTCACCAATAATTGCCGGATTATTTTTGACCCTCCGGCCGAGTATCTGAAGGACACGCTCTATCTCTTTTTCCCTGCCGATAACTGGGTCAAGTTTTCCTTTCTTGGCAAGAGTCGTCAGGTCTTTTCCAAACTCATCAAGCGCGGGAGTGGCTGTCTTCTTTTCCCGTATATGGGGCTGTGTCCTCATTGACAGATTTATGGAGAGTTGCCTTGCCCCGAGCAGATTGGCTCCAAGGTTTCTGAGAATTTTCCCGCCGATTCCTTCATCCTCCCTCACCAGGCCGAGCAGGAGGTGTTCGCTGCCGATATAGTTATGTCCAAGGAGCCTTGCTTCCTCGACTGCAAGTTCAAGCACCTTTTTGGCCCTTGGTGTAAACGGTATATCTCCAAATGTAAGGAGATTGGTACCAACAGGAAGATTCCTTTCGACCTCTATGCGAATCTCTTCTATGGAAAGCCCCATCTTTTTAAGAACGACTACCGGCAGGCCATCCTGTTCCCTGATCAATCCCAGAAGCAGGTGTTCGGTGCCCAGATAATCATTCTGCCGTCTTTCCGCCTCTTCCTTGGCATATATAATTACCTTTCTTCCTCTTTCAGTAAACTTTTCAAACATATATGCTCCTTGTGCACGGGGCGAATTTTATTGAATGTATCTCTTTTACAGAGTCAATTTTCATCTTGTCCCCTTAAAAACATAATACTTATTTTATAAGGGGGTTGTCAACTTTTGGATTTACCGGCAGCTCTTGGGGATAGCCGTAATTCACGGTAAAAACAGTCAGGGCTCGGCAACCTCGCCCCTGCCGGCATTTTACGGTAAAAAAAGTGCAGGGTTAAAAAGCACCTGAAGCACCGTTGAAGCCTGTATGGGGAATATCTAATTCCTTGCTGATACTGCTGATAAATGTGCAATTTATCTGGGAAATTTGATTTCTGAAAAATTATCGTGTTAGAATTAAAAATCCCGTTTGGAGTTGAGGAGTTGAGGAGTTGAGGAGTTTATATCTGCTGTGATCTTTCAATCAAATAAATTATGAGGTGTATATGATAGAGGAAAACGTTTTCACGGGCCTTACCTTTGATGATGTCCTTCTCATTCCGGCAAAATCCGATGTGATTCCAAAAGAGGTTGACGTCACAACATACCTCACACGCAATATCAGCCTAAACACACCCATTGTCACTTCAGCAATGGATACAGTCACTGAAGCCTCCATGGCCATTGCCATGGCAAGAGAAGGGGGCATTGGGTTCATACACAGGGCAATGTCTCCCGACAAGCAGGGCCTTGAGGTTGACAAGGTTAAAAAGTCTGAAAGCGGTATGATTATCGACCCGATAACCGTATCGCCGGATGCCCCTATCAGTGACGCCTTTGCCTTAATGACGAGGTACAAGATATCAGGGGTTCCCGTAACGGTAAAGGGCAAATTGATAGGTATCCTCACAAACAGGGACCTCAGGTTTGAGACACGTATGGACAGAAAGGTCAAGGAAGTAATGACAAAAGAAAGACTCATTACAGCCACTGAGAATATCACACTTGATGAGGCAAAAGAGACACTGCATAAATACAAGATTGAGAAGCTTCCCATTGTTGACAGTGAAAACAATCTGAAGGGGTTAATAACCATAAAGGATATAGAGAAGAGGAGGAAGTACCCACATGCCTGCAAGGACTCTGTAGGTCGTCTGCGTGTTGGTGGGGCTGTTGGAGTTGGCAGTGAGGCGATAGAGAGGGCAGCGATTCTTGTAAGCGCCGGTGTTGACGTTCTGGTTATAGATACGGCCCATGGACACAGTAATGCTGTTATCAAGACACTGAAGGAGCTGAAAAAGAAGTTCGAGGTTGATGTTATAGCCGGGAATGTTGCCACCAGAGAGGGCGCCGGAGACCTTGTCGAGGCAGGAGCAGATGCAATAAAGGTGGGAATAGGTCCCGGCTCTATCTGTACAACAAGGGTAATAGCCGGTGCAGGGGTTCCACAGATTACCGCCATCAAGGAATGTTATTCTGTTGCAAAAGAACATGGTGTTCCGGTTATTGCTGATGGAGGTATAAAATACTCCGGAGATATTACCAAGGCCATTGCATCAGGGGCGCACTCCGTTATGATAGGCAGCCTTTTTGCCGGTACAGCTGAATCTCCAGGAGAGATAATCCTGTATCAGGGTAGAAGTTACAAGGTTTACAGGGGCATGGGTTCATTAGGCGCCATGGCTCAGGGGGCAAAGGACAGATATGGACAGGAAGGAGTGGATACGCCCAAACTCGTTCCTGAGGGAGTAGAAGGGAGGGTTCCCTATAAAGGCCCCCTTTCACAGAGCATTCTCCAGCTTATAGGTGGTTTAAGGTCGGGAATGGGATATTGCGGTTGCAGGACACTGAATGAACTGAGGGAAAAGGCAAGGTTTATAAGGATTACCAATGCAGGACTCAGGGAGAGTCATGTCCATGACGTGATAATCACCAAGGAATCCCCTAATTACAGAACAGAATGGTAAAAAGGTAAATATAACTTATGATAGAAAGAGAAAAGATACTTGTTCTTGATTTTGGCTCTCAATATACCCAGCTTATCGCCAGGAGGGTGAGGGAGTGCAGGGTATATTCCGAAATCTTCCCCTTTAATGCGTCTATTGAGAAGATCAGGGAGTTTAATCCACAGGGGATAATCCTTTCAGGCAGCCCTTCAAGTGTTTACGATGAGGGAACTCCGATCCCTGACAAGGAGATATTCAACCTTGGGGTTCCGGTGCTTGGCATATGTTACGGCATGCAGTTGATGGCATTTCTCCTTGGAGGTGAAGTCAAAAAGGCCCTGAGAAGAGAGTATGGACGGGCTGAACTGATAATAGATGATGACAGGGACCTCCTGTGGGGAATAATAGACCACTCCGTAGTCTGGATGAGTCATGCAGACAGGATAGAGAAATGTCCAAGGGGTTTTGTCCCCATTGCGCATACAGATAATTCGCCCATTGCTGCTATGGCAGACCATGAAAGGATGCTGTATGCGCTTCAGTTCCACCCGGAAGTCGTGCATACAACAGAAGGCAAGAGGATTTTACAGAACTTTGTGCTCAATATATGCAAATGCAGGCCTGTATGGCAAATGTCGTCTTTTATTGACTGGGCTGTAGATGATATAAAGAAGACCGTTGGTAACAACAGGGTAATATGTGCCCTGAGCGGTGGAGTTGACTCCTCGGTTGTTGCGGTTCTCGTGCACAGGGCTGTCGGAGAAAACCTTACCTGTATATTTGTAGACAACGGGCTTCTCAGAAAGGGAGAAGTAGAGAAGGTACAGGACACTTTTGAGAGACATTTTCATATAAAGCTGATAACAGTCGACGCAAAAGAAAGGTTTCTGAGATTATTGAATGGGGTTACAGACCCTGAAAAAAAGAGGAAGATAATAGGGAACGAGTTCATCAGCGTCTTTGAGGAAGAAGCCGGAAAGATAACCGACGCCATGTTTCTTGCCCAGGGCACGCTATATCCTGATGTGATAGAGAGTGTTTCCTTCAAGGGCCCCTCTGCAATAATAAAGTCTCATCATAATGTCGGCGGTCTGCCGGAGGTGATGAAGTTAAAGCTCATTGAGCCCCTGCGCGAACTCTTCAAGGATGAGGTGAGAGAACTTGGTGAGGAACTGGGACTCCCTGAAGAGATCTGCTGGAGACATCCCTTTCCCGGACCGGGCCTTGCAATCAGGTGCATTGGAGAAATCACCGGAAAAAGACTCGAGATACTTAGAGAGGCAGATGCCATAGTGCTTGAGGAGATAAAGAAAGCAGGGCTGTACAGGGAAATCTGGCAGGCATTTGCAGTCCTCCTGCCGATCAGGAGCGTTGGCGTTATGGGAGATGAACGGACTTACGAACACGTTCTTGCAGTGAGGGCGGTAACAAGTATGGATGGAATGACGGCAGACTGGGCAAAAATACCTGATGATATACTCGGAAAGATGTCAAACCGCATCATAAATGAAGTCAAGGGAATTAACCGCGTGGTTTATGACATAAGCTCCAAACCACCGGGCACCATAGAGTGGGAATGAGACTTCAGGTTATTGGTCAGCATGAATAACAGACAACGAGTAACGGAATGGTCCTGAAAGATTACATTAAAAAGAGACAGGAACTTGTTGACTCTTATTTAAAGAAATATTTTGCCGGCGAATTCCTCCCCGAGAGGTTATACGAATCAGTAACATACTCCCTTTTCGCAGGTGGAAAGAGGATAAGACCTGTACTTGCAATAGCATCATTTGAGGCCTGTGGAGGAAAGGCAGAGGATATTCTTCCCCAGGCTTCCGCCATAGAACTAATTCATACGTACTCTCTTATTCACGATGACCTTCCGGCAATGGATGACGATGCGATAAGGCGAGGGAAACCCACAAACCACAAGGTCTTTGGTGAGGCAATTGCCATACTGGCCGGCGATGCGCTCTTAACAGAGGCATTCGTCATGTTTACCGAGGGCGAAAGGTTTTCTCCACATGCCGTGAAAGAGGCAATAAGGATACTGGCCGACGCTGCCGGCCCCAGGGGAATGGTCGGAGGACAGGCCGAAGATATACTTTCTGAAAGAAAGGAACCTGACCCCAGGACAGTGCATTTTATTCATACTCACAAGACCGGGGCTTTGATATGTGCTTCTGTCAGGATTGCACCCGTACTTGCAGAGGCTTCACATGAGATTATTGAAAGCCTCGGCATGTATGGTGAAAAAGTGGGCCTTGCCTTCCAGATTGTTGATGACATTCTTGATGTTACAGGTGACTCGGATTCACTCGGGAAAAAGACAGGAGCTGACAGTGAAAAGGGCAAAATGACATATCCAGCCATCTACGGAATTGAGAGGTCAAAGGCGGCAGCAAACGAACTTGTTGAAGAAGCCATTTCAGTCATTGATTTTATGGGAGACGGGGCTGACTCCTTAAGGAGCATTGCAAAGTATCTCGTGCAGAGGACAAGATGAAATGCCGGACATGCTGAAAGACATAAAAGACCCGGACGATATCAAGAAACTTGATTTTCCCGCACTGATCGAGCTAACAGGAGAGATCAGGGAGCGGATTATAGAAACTGTATCCTGCACAGGCGGACATCTTGCTTCAAGCCTCGGTGTTATTGAACTGACTATCGCCCTTCACTATGTGTTTGACTCCCCCACGGACAAGATAATCTGGGATGTTGGACATCAGTCCTATGCACATAAACTGATTACCGGCAGGGAAGAGAGGTTCTCAACACTGAGACAGTACAGGGGAATCTCGGGTTTTCCGAAAAGAACAGAAAGTCCTCATGACCACTTTGGCACAGGACACAGCTCCACATCCATCTCCGCAGCCCTTGGGATGGCTGAGGCCAGGGAGCTTAAAGAAGAGGACTTCAGTGTGGTGGCTGTAATAGGTGACGGAGCGATGACATCAGGCCTCGCTTTTGAGGGGCTGAACAATGCAGGCCATCTCGGCATACCCCTTATCGTGGTGCTCAATGATAATGAGATGTCCATATCCAGAAATGTAGGTGCACTCTCCAGTTATTTTAACAGAATACTCACAGGTGAGCTATACCAAAGGTTTAAAAAAGACACCAAGGCCTTTCTTGAAGGGATTCCAAAGGTTGGGGACCGGATGTATCGCCTGGCTCATAAGCTTGAAGAGACTGTGAAGAGTTTATTACTTCCGGGGCATATATTTGAAGAGCTTGGATTTAACTATATCGGACCAATTGACGGCCACGATATCGAAACCATGATAGAGACTTTCAAAAGGATCAGGCGTGCTGACGGGCCCGTACTGGTCCATGTGATTACCACAAAAGGGAAAGGGTATGAGTTTTCAGAAAAGAACCCCTCATGGTTTCACGGTGTGGGGCCCTTTGAGCTCGCTACAGGTTCACCAAAGGGATCAGGTGGGATTGCATCTTACAGTGATGTCTTTGGCAATACCCTCACAGAAATTGCAAAAAAAGACGAGAGGGTTGTTGCCGTAGTTGCAGCAATGACAGAGGGGACAGGTCTGGGCGACTTTGCCCGAACCTTTCCTGACAGATTCTTTGATGTTGGAATTGCAGAACCTCATGCAGTCACCTTTGCCGCAGGTCTTGCAGCCAATGGGTTCATACCCGTGGTGGCAGTATACTCAACATTTCTGCAGAGGTCTTATGATGAGATTCTTCACGATGTCTGCCTCCAGAACCTGCCCGTGGTCTTTGCCATTGACAGGGCCGGCATAGTCGGGGATGACGGCCCGACACACCACGGAGCCTTTGATATAAGTTACCTCAGGCACATACCAAATCTTGTGGTTATGGCCCCAAAGGACAAGGGAGAATTTACTGAAATGCTTGATTTTGCCATCTCTTTGAAGAGACCTGTTGCCATAAGATACCCAAGGGGAAACTGCACTGAGCAGTTCGACCATACCCAGCAAACTCTGAGACTCGGAGAGGGAGAAATCTTGACGGATGGCAATGATCTGGCCCTCCTTGCAATCGGCAGCATGGTTTACCCTGCTTATAAAGCCGCTCAACGATTGAGGGCAGAGGGTGTCAGCACAATGGTGGTAAATGCGCGCTTTGCAAAACCCCTTGACAATGATATACTTCTCAGAATATCCGACAGCGTAAGAAACCTTGTTACAATAGAGGAGAATTCCGTGGCCGGTGGTTTTGGATCCTCAGTTCTTGAGACACTCAGCAGCATGGGGATACATGACATGAATGTGAGGGTTATGGGCATCCCGGATATATTTGTGGAACAGGGCCCACAAAGCGTTTTAAAAAGACTGCTGGGCCTGGATGAGGATGGCATCTTTGTAACAGCTTCCTCCCTTATAAAACATACAAAGTCAAGACATTGAAGGAAAGACTTGACAAACTCCTGATAAAAAAGGGCCTTGTATCTTCCAGGGAAAGGGCAAAAGCCTTGATTCTGGAGGGGAGGGTTCTTGTAAACAGGGCACCTGTTGACAAGGCAGGTACCCTGATTGATGAAAATGCCGAGATTGTACTGAGGGGAGAAGACCTTCCTTATGTAAGCCGGGGAGGGCTGAAGCTGGAGGCCGCACTTGAGCATTTCCATATTCAGCTTGATGGCCGGGTTGTGATGGATGTGGGGGCCTCTACCGGCGGGTTCACTGATTGCATGCTCCAGAAGGGTGCAAGGAAGGTATACGCAGTTGATGTGGGGTATGGACAGCTCTCCTGGAAGCTGAGGAAAGACCCGAGGGTTGTGGTTCTTGAGAGAACTAACATCAGGTATCTGACAGAGGAGATGGTTCCCGAAAAAGTTGATTTTGTTACAATAGATGTCTCTTTTATTTCACTTTTAAAGGTTGTCCCGAAAATACTTGAGTTTCTCAGGAATGGGGGCGGGATACTTGCACTCATAAAACCACAGTTTGAAGTCGGCAAGGGAGAGGTGGACAAGGGGGGAGTGATAAAAAGCATTGAAAAGAGAATGAACGTTGTCAGGAGTATCACCGAGGGTTTTGAGTCCCTGGGTCTTGTGGTGCAAGGTGTATTTGAATCCCCTGTCAAGGGGCAAAAAGGCAATATTGAATATTTTATTTATATGATAAACCCGGATTCCGCCAGGACACCGATACGTTGAAACAGTGGCCCGCGTCTCAGGTCCCCTTGCATAATTTAAAATAAAAAATGGCTGAAGAAAAACTTATAGGCATTGACCTTTCCGTAGCATCTGAAGAGGTGATCAGGCTACTCCTGGATGACCCCTCGGATGCCGCTATATTCAGTGAACTAATGGATGCCAATGCACAGCGGCCTGAGATATTGCGTCTCCTTTATGACCATCCGCAGACCCCGGCGGAGATTGCAGCAGAGGCGGCCTCACTGCTGAGCCTTCCTGCAAAAATAACAACCGGGGCAGTTGATCTTGTCACTGAAAAAGAAGAGGTCGGGCCTCAGAAGAAAGAGAGCATACTCCAAAGGATTCAGAGATTAAGCGTGGGGCAGAGAATACAGCTTGCGCTGAGAGGCGGAAAGGATATCAGGAGCGTCCTTATAAGAGACCCTAACAGGGAAGTGGTTATCAAGGTGCTTGAGAATCCGAAGATAACCGAGAATGAAGTGGAGATGATAGCAAGGAATCCCTCATCTCCTGATGATGCCCTGCGATATATTTTCAAGAAAAAGGACTGGATAAGAAAATATAATGTTGTGATTTCCCTTGCGTCTAATCCGAAAACACCCATTGGAATCTCCATGCCTTTGATAACACGTTTGAGGATGCATGATCTTATTATCCTTGAAAAAAACAAAAACATCCCCGAGTCTGTCAGAAATGCCATAAAAAGGTATATTAAGCTGCGGAAAAAATAGACCGCAGCAATCACAAACGATTATAAGGGGGAGAAGTGCAGGCAATACCGGAGTTTGTCAGGTCATCCACCTGGGAAAAAGTCCTGAACTTTATAGCAACAAGTGATGAGGCCGCCCCTTATCTGCTGATGGACAAGGACGTGGTCAGGGAAAAAGCGTCCGTTATCGGCAAAGGAATCCGTAATTGCCGTGTATACTATGCTGTAAAGGCAAACCCTCATATCGAGATTGCAGGATTGCTCGACAGGCCGGGCATGAATTATGAGATTGCATCTGAAGGCGAGCTGAAGATACTCTCCGCACTCGGGGTAAAACCCGGAAGGATCATATCCAGCAATCCGGTAAAAAGTCCTGCTTTTATCAGGTATGCCGTAGATTATGGCGTAAATTATTTTGCCTTTGACTCTGTGGCAGAGGTTGATAAACTTGCAGCTTATGCCCCGGAATGCAATGTTTATATAAGACTGACAGTGCCCAATGAGGGCAGTGAATGGCCCCTGAGTAAAAAATTCGGTATTGAGCCTGATACGGCAGTCGAACTACTCCTGTATGCAAGGGAAAGGGGGCTCAATCCTGTGGGCATTACATTCCACGTAGGGTCTCAATGTACGAATATATATAACTGGAGTATGGCCCTTGACAAGGTAAGCGCAGTCTGGAGCAGTGCCGGGAGTGCGGGAATAAGTCTTAAAGTCCTGAATATCGGCGGTGGTTACCCGATCAGGTACACGAAAGAGGTTATTGACATACAGAATATTGAGGAGATGATTGATACCCTCATTTCCCGGAAATTCCCTGAAGATGTTCAGGTGCAGTTGGAACCGGGCCGTGCAGTAGTTGGAGACGCCGGTGTATTTGTCACCTCAGTCATCGGAAAGGCCAGGAGGGGGAATGTTAACTGGTTATATATCGATGTTGGTGTGTTTAACGGCCTTATGGAGAGCATTGGCGGGATAAAGTATCAATATATAGTAGGCAGCCGGGCTGAGACGAAGATGTGGACAATTGCAGGACCGAGCTGCGACAGTTTTGATGTTATAGCCCATGACGTTGAACTGCCGGAACCGATGATTGGAGACCACCTGCTGATTCTTTCCTCAGGAGCCTATACAATATCCTATGCGTCTGAATTTAACGGTTTTCCTGTACCGAAGACTATCCTGATATGAAGACTGCTTCTCGCAAAGGCGCCAAGCTCGCAAAAAAACATAATTAGAGTTTGTCCATTTTTCTGTCGATCCTGTCGTTCTTCGCTGTCTTTGCGAGCTTGGCGCCTTTGCGAGAAATTATATTAAAAGAATAAATTAAAGGAGGTTTTTTATATGATCAGATTTTTTGAGAAAGACCCCTACTCACCGATTCAATATGTTTATGATGTGGAAAAGATACTTTATAAGGGCAAAAGCCCGTTTCAGGAGATAGAGGTAATCGAAAACCCTTTTTTCGGCAGGATGCTGATCCTTGACGGGGTCGTCCAGTTAACTGAAAGGGACGAATTCTTCTACCATGAAATGCTGGTGCATGTGGTCATGCATGCCCACCCTGAACCAAAGCGGGTTGTAGTAATCGGAGGCGGAGATGGCGGGGCCGTAAGAGAAGTACTCAGGCATGAGACTGTGGAAAAGTTATTCTTTGTGGAGATAGATGAAGAGATCATAAATGTATCAAAAAAATACTTCCCCACTGTTTCCTGTGAACTGGAAAACAGCAAGGTAGATATAAAATGCATGGACGGGTCTGAATTTATCAAAAGCAGGAAGGGAGACATTGATGTAGTGATTGTTGACTCAACCGATATAATTGGCTTTGCAAAGAGTCTCTTCACCGTTGAATTCTTTAAATCCGTTAAAGAGAGCCTCAGTGACAACGGAATGCTTGTAACACTCTCTGAATCATTGCACTTTCACAGGGACATGGTGCTTGGGGTACAGGAGACCATGAGACTGGTGTTTCCTGTTGTAGACCTTTACACTGCCCCCATTGCCACCTATGCAGGTAACTGGTGGACATTCTCTGCTGCCTCAAAGTCTCTCAGCCTGAGGGAGATGAGAAGGCCCGGCATCCCGGGGCTCAGGTATTACAGCGACGAGATACACCGGCAGGCATTTCTTCCACCAAAGATGTATGAGAAATTATTAAAGAAAAGCCTGAACTGGTGATGCAAACGGATAAACTATGATGACTCAAGCAATTTCAACACAACCTGTGCATCATTCCAGGTAAGCCATTTACTCTTCACGTTTCTCAGCAGATAGGAGGGGTGGAAGGTCGGAACAACAGGGATCCCCTTATACCTGTAAGTCTTTCCCCTCACCTTTGAGATGCTCCCTATGTCGCCAAGCAGGGCCTTTGTCGCTACTGAGCCAAGGGTCATGATAACCGCCGGCTCTATAATCTCAATCTGTTTCTCAAGAAAGGGCATACAGGTCTTTATCTCATCCTCCTGGGGATTGCGGTTATCGGGAGGCCGGCACTTGACGGTGTTGGCTATATATACTTCCTCTCTACTAAAACCCATCTTCTCTATAAGGCGTGTGAGCAGCTCACCAGCCCTTCCGACAAAAGGCCTCCCCTGCCTGTCCTCCTGCTCTCCGGGGGCCTCACCAACAAACATAAGCCCTGCATCCGGATTGCCTTCACCGAATACGAGGTTGGTCCTTCCCTCGGAAAGGCGGCACCTCCTGCAATCACCTATCTCAGCCCTCAGCCTCTTTAGCCCTTCCTGCTTATGCAGAGACTCTTCGGTCTTCGGCCTATTCGCTTCAATATCCCTCTTTAGCCCTTCTTCCTTATGCTGGTAATCACCGCCATTAGATACGGTCTTCTCCGGTATATCAACTGCAAGCCTGTCAAACCCGAGTGCCTCGTAAAACCGGAAGAGCATCCCGAGTTGAGAAATATCTATATCCCTCACCGTTCCCCCCATTTTAGTTTCTCCCTCAGGACCTGAAAATAATCCCTCTCGCAGGGAATAAAGAGGCGGGTCTTATGGGGTGATTTTTTGACCTCAACCACGTCTCCCTTTTCAAGTGAAACCCCTATCTGTCCATCAAGTGTAAGAAACACATCCTCACTTTCAGACTTGAGTCCCACTTCTATAAATGAGTTCCCTGAGAGCACAATGGGCCTGTTTGTCAGCGTATGGGGACATATGGGTGTAAGCACGATACAATCAAGGACAGGATGGACAATAGGTCCACCGGCAGAGAGATTATATGCAGTTGAGCCTGTTGGTGTAGACATTATCAGGCCGTCTGACTTAAAGGTAGTGACATATGAGTGATCAATATAGGTCTCAAGGTCGATTATCCTTGCAAGGGCGCCTTTTGTAATGACCACATCGTTTAAGACCGTATAGGTTGTTATGGCCTCACCGTTACGCACGATATCGGCCTGAATCATTATCCTCTCCTCAACAGAGCACTCACCCTTAAGCATCGTCTCAATAGCTGTAAAAATATCCGACTGGTTGACCTCGGTTATAAACCCGAGACCTCCCAAATTCACCCCAAGGATAGGAATGCCTTTTTCAGCCACCAGCCTGGCTGCACCAAGCATGGTCCCGTCACCCCCGAGCACAACCACAACATCCACCAGTCCGGGTATCTCTGAACGTGAATACCCCTTTATACCCAGCACCTCTGATGTCTCCCGGTCAATAAAGACATTAAATCCCTTTCCTGTGAGCCAGGGGATAAGCTCTTTCAGTATCTCGGGAGGTTCCGGTTTGCCGGGTTTTGATATTATGCCTATATTTTTCATCTTACTTAGCGTTCTTTGCGCCTCTGCGAGAAATTATAGTTCTTCTTTAAAACCTGAAAATCCGCACTCCAAAGCCTCTATCCTTTCCCGACTCCCGCTTATTGTTATCTCTCTCCTCACATCATCCAGGAACTTAATATCCACCCTGAATGAACAGTCCCAGCCCGTCAACCGCTCCGCCCACTCCACCACAGCGACTCCCTCCCCGTCAAGATACTCCTCAAGCCCAAGGTCCTGAACATCATCTCCACCTGAAACCCTGTAGAGGTCTATGTGGTAGAGAGGGATCCGCCCGTAATGCTCTGCAATTATAACAAAACTTGCGCTTGTTATCTCCCGCTCCTCGATGCCAAGGCCCCGGGCAATACCCTTGACAAAAGTAGTCTTGCCGGCTCCAAGGTCTCCATACAGACAGACGATATCTCCTTTCCCGAGAATCCTGCCAAGCCTCTCGCCTGTGTTAATGGTCTCCCTCTCATTGGAGGTCTCTACTGTAAACTTTGTATTCATGTACAGAATAACTCCGGGAATTCTATCCGCAGATTACTCAGATTTCGCTGATTTCAAGAAAAAAATAAAAAAACTGTAATACTTCAACATCTTAGACTGGATTACAGGATAATCAATAACTTCTCTTTCTTCTCTACGGCTTACGGATAAAAAACGAAACTACTTTTTTAGACAGGATTTACAGGATTTTCTTCTTTCTTTTAAAAAAACAAGAAAAAACTATCCTCTTCTTCATTTTTATCCTGTTAATCCTGTTAATCCTGTCAGGCTTGATTCTATTCTTTTGTTTTTATCCTGTCAGATCTGCGCAATCTGTGTAATCTGCGGATTGTTTATGTCCTGGCCTCTCCGGCAATAGCCCTTATTACATCCTTTTTCCCGATTATCCCCACCAGCTTTCCTTCCTTTAGTACAGGGAGGAGATGTATCTTCTTCCCGGTCATGATAGTGGCAATGTCATTAATAGTCGCATCTTCATCCACTGTTATAACCTCTCTTGTGCATATATCCCCAACGGTTGTGGCAGCCATCTTTTTTATCTCTCTCTCAACTGCTGCATCACTCTGAAGGGGGATAATGGCGTCGAATATTCTGATTATAGTGGGGATGTGAAAACGCTTCTCCTTACTGATCAGGTCATTCTCTGTAACAATACCATAGAGGTTCCCATTTTCATCAATTACTGGTGCACCTGAAATATTCTTCTCAATGAAGAGCCTGCCGAGCTCCTCCACAGAGGTATCAGGCCTTACGGTTATAACCTTCCTGTTCATAATATCTCTTGCCCTCTTCACATCTTCTGTTTCCATTTATATCCTCCTTAGATTATCGCAAAACGTCTGTCGGTAACGTCAGAAAATACAAACTACGTAACCTCCAAACAAAACGGGCTTCGTCACCGGTTTACGTTTCCGTAATAGTCAATAGTCAATCCAATAAACCCTCCCTGCCTCTTCCCTGTCCTTGAATACCTGTATGAGAAAAACCTCTCGGGAAGGCAGTACGTACACTCCCCTGACATCCAGAGATTCCCCTCAGGAACCCCCATTGAAAGGGCCTGGAATCTGTTTGCAAACGCAAGATCCATATAACCCTTATTCCCTTTTCTCAGGATATAATCACCCTCTCCTGTGGCAGCTTCAACTGCAGAGAGGACACCTTCGCTAACTTCATAGCAGCATCCCCTGATAGACGGGCCAAAGGCAATTAATATATCATCAACCCTCGAAGAAAATCTATCCGCCATTACCTTGATGGTCTTTCCGAGTATCCCCTTAGCAGTCCCCCGCCAGCCGGCATGAACAACACCGGCAATCTCCTTTTCCCTGTCATACACAAGGATGGGAACACAATCAGCCACTCTTACGCCTATGAGGATTCCTCTAACTGCCGTCACAACGGCATCAGCCGTCTCAGGACGACAAAACTCCTCAAGCACTAACACGAGGTCCGTATGTTGCTGAACGGGCATATACAGGGCTTCCTCCGGAATACCGGATAAGTGAGATAAAAGGCCCGTCCCTATCCCTGCATTACGATCTGTAAAGAAAGCCGACAGTCCGGAGATTTTAAGGTTTTCAGGTATTATCATCTCGGTTCATGGAGCAGCATCCTTACTATTTTATACTATTTGTACGGTTGCAAATCAGATAAAAGCGATTGGAACCCCCTAAAAAGACCATTTATGAGGTCATTGGCTGTAAAGGCATACCCTGTTGTACCCTTTACAACAATATCACCTGTCAGTCCATGGAGATACACCCCTGTCAGCGCCGCTTCTGCGGGTTGCAGACCCTGCCCTGTAAATGAGGCTATGATACCTGTAAGGACATCTCCGGTTCCGGCAGTAGCCATTCCGGGATTCCCGGTTGTATTGATAAAGCACTGCCCTTCCGGGGTCGCTATCAGTGTGGGGACTCCTTTTAAGACAAGGCAGCACCCTGTATCGCGGGAAAATCTCATTGCCACCCCGATTAAATCATCCGCTATATCAGAGATGCTCATCCTGACAAGCCTGGACATCTCTCCTGCGTGGGGTGTAAGGACAGCGGGTGCACGCACTTTATTCAAAAACACTACAATATCTTTATACTCAAGTGTTGAGAGCGCATTCAGGCCATCGGCATCAACCACCATGGGCACAGGTGAGTTGCTGATGGTCTCAAGGACAAACTCCACGGTCTCCCTATCCGTAGAGAGTCCGGGACCGATTGCAAGTACATCAGCCCTCTCATGCAGGAAATCCAGCACAGTCCGGGCTGCTTCCCTGGATACAGTGCCTGACGCAGTCGAGGGCAATGGCAGGGTCATCTCCTCAAGCACGGAGGCCATCAGTGAATCCACAATCCTTTCAGGGGTCCCGATGCTAACAAGTCCTGCCCCGCTTCTCAGTGCTGCCCTTGCAGAGAGGAGAGGCGCCCCTGTCTTTCCCACAGACCCGCCAATAACGAGCACATGTCCGTAATCACCTTTATGGGAGTTTTTCAACCTTTCAGGCAACAGCAATGCGACATGTTTCTTCTCAATCAGCTCCAGTGGAATGGATTCAGAGTTCAGGAGTGCCGGAGGAAACCCGATATCCTCAACAAAGAGTCTCCCTGTATATTCCGCCCCTGGATAGATGACATGTCCCACCTTTGGAAGACCGAAAGTAACGGTAAAAGCCGCCCTTACGGCAGTCCCCATGATTTTTCCGGTATCAGAGGATACACCCGTGGCAATATCAACGGCCACCACATCGGCCTGTGCCCTGTTAACCCTGTCAGCGAGAATGGATATCTCCCCCCTGAGGGGTTTGTTCAATCCTGTCCCTAATATTGCATCAATCACAAGTGAGTCACGGAGGTCTTTTGAGTCTGGAAGTTTTTCCGTAAAAATCCTGACTCCCATCTTTTTGGCCGTCTCATACTGCCTGAGACAATCAGGGGAAAGTTTCTCCGGGGATGAAATCAGGAAGACCCTGACATCCCATCCCTCATTATGAAGGAGCCGTGCCACTACAAGACCATCCCCACCATTATTGCCGCCTCCGGCAAGGACGAGAACCCTCACTGACCTGTCAAAGAACTGCTTGATCCTGTTTACAACAGACAGCCCTGCCCTCTCCATCAAAACAGCAGACGCAATACCATAGTCCTCAATAGTCTGCCTGTCAATCTCCCTCATCTGTTGAGCATCAACAACCTTCATACAACACCTGATCTCCTTTTTTAACCACGTTTATATAACTCAAAATACACACTTTGTCGAAACATGTAAGTAATAGCTACTACCCAGGATTACATAAAGAAAACCTGTCAACTCTTGGAAAAGGACACGGACATAGCGTTTGAACGGTTTTAATTATCACTTTTGCCTCACCCGGATGATGAGGCGTGATAATTACCTCGGAGTCCCGGCTGGACGCCGGGACGAGAATGAGTGAAAACGCTGTGTTCGTATCCTTTTCCATATCCTTGTTAACAGGACATTATCTTCACAAATCACTCACCTCTATAACCACAGATGCAATACTGCACCCCCTGTCATGACTGAGACTGAGATGAATCCTTCCATTACGAAACAGTTCGGCAAACAGTACACCGGCATTACCATAAAGCCTGATCTCAGGCTGACCCGAGCCTCTGTTTATCACACCTATCTCTTTAAGAGGAATGGGCACACTGGATTTCAGTGCCTTTATAAATGCCTCTTTTGCTGCAAAACGGGCTGCATAGGAATTATAGGGGTTTGCCTTTCCTGAACAGTAAGTAATCTCCTCAGGCGTAAAAACCCGTTCAACAAACCTCTCTCCCCATCTCCTGATAGCCTGCTCAAGCCTCTGCACATCCACTATATCAATGCCTGTTCCGTGTATCATTTGATTATTGACTACTGTCGATCCACAATCGCCTTCATCTCCCTTACAGCCCTCTCCATCCCAACAAGGACTGCCCTTGATATAATGCTGTGCCCTATATAAAGTCCCCTGAGACCTTCAATGGATGCAACCGGCCTGATGTTGTAATATGTAAGGCCGTGCCCTGCATTTGCATAAAGACCATTAAGCCGTGCCCTCTCGATTGAAGCTATTACCTTCTTCAACTCTTCACGCTGCTCCTCACCCCTCGAGTTTGCATAATGCCCTGTATGGACCTCAACCATGGCAGCCCCTATCTCCTTTGCAACATCCACATCAACTATGGAAGGGGCTATGAAAAAACTCACGGGGATATCTTCTTTTCCTAAACGTTGAACAGCATCACGAAGCTTATTCCCCGGTACATGCAGGTCAAGACCTCCCTCGGTTGTCAGTTCCTCGCGTTTTTCAGGCACGATAGTGACAAGGTCAGGTTTGATCTGTATCGCAGTCTCTATCATCTCATCTGTGGCAGCCATCTCAAGGTTCAACTCCACAGGCACCATATCCCTGAGCAGCCTCAGATCCCTGTCCTGAATATGCCTGCGGTCCTCCCTGAGGTGAACGGTTATTCCATCAGCTCCACCCAGTATGGCAAGTGTGGCAGCCATAACAGGGTCCGGCTCAAAGGTCCTGCGGGCCTGTCTCAATGTAGCAATATGGTCAACATTAACTCCAAGAATCATCTTAAAAACCTCCTCAATCTCCAAATCTCTACTCCCTCAATCTCATGAGCGTACCGGCTTTCCGGGCACCATACCTGAAGACCGTTACCCCCTTGCATCCCTTCTCATATGCCAGCAGAAAAGCCTTCTCCACATCCACCCTCTTTGCGCTCTTTGGAAGATTAACCGTCTTTGAGACCGCATTATCAGTATACTCCTGAAAGGCTGCCTGCATCTCTATATGGTCTTTCGGCGGGATCTCGTGCGCGGTCTTAAACAGCCTCTTTATCTTAGCCGGCACCTCCTTTATTCCCCTCAGCCTGCCCTTCATCAGCACCTTCTTCTCAAGCTCCCGAGAATAGAAACCGAGCTTCCCGGCAAGAGCAAAAAAGTACTTGTTGACTTCTATCAACTCTGTATCGAGGATGAGCCTCCTGTAGGCAAGGGCAAAGATGGGTTCTATACCGCCTGAGCAGTCTGCAATTATGGAGATAGTGCCTGTGGGTGCAATTGTTGTGGTCGTTGCATTCCTCACCTTTGGCATATCAGGGGCATCATAAATCGACCCCTTAAAGTTAGGGAAAACACCCCGCTTCCCTGCAAGCTCAGCCGAAGCCTCCTTTGACCTTGTCTGTATAAATCTCATCACCTCTCTGGCAAGCCTGAAGCCCTGCTCTGAATTATACTGGATACCAAGGAGTATGAGCATGTCCGCCCAGCCCATCACTCCAAGACCTATCTTCCTGTTACCCTTGTGCATCCTTTCAATCTCGGGCAGTGGATACCTGTTAGTATCGATGCAGTCGTCAAGAAACCTGACAGCAACCCTTATATCCTCTCCTAGACTTTCATAATCAATGACAGGGGTACCTTCAGGGTTATCAACTATTGAATTACGCACATATTTTGAGAGGTTCATTGAGCCGAGCACACAGGCCTCATATGGCAGAAGCGGCTGCTCACCGCAAGGGTTGGTACTCTCTATCTCACCAAGGTGGGGGGTGGGATTGAATCTATTTATCCGGTCTATAAAGACAAGCCCCGGATCCCCTGTCTCATGGGCACTCCTGACAATAGCATCAAAGACCTTACGGGCACGGAGCCTGCCAACCGGCCTGCCTGTTCTTGGATTAACAAGTTCATACTCCGTGTCTTTTTTGAGCGCCGCCATAAAGGCATCGGTAACGGCCACGGATATATTGAAATTAGTCAGTTCCCCCTGGCTCCTCTTGGCCTCTATAAAATCGAGTATGTCAGGGTGATCAATCCTCAAGATACCCATATTGGCGCCCCTCCTGGCACCACCCTGTTTTATCACCTCAGTGGCGGTGTTATATATCTTCATGAAGGAGACCGGGCCGCTGGCAATCCCTCCGGTAGTCCTGACGATATCAGACCTGGGCCTGAGTCTGGAGAAGGAGAAACCTGTTCCACCCCCGCTTTGAAGGATGAGGGCAGTGTTTTTCAGTGTATCAAAGATACTCTTCATCGAGTCATCAACCGGTAGGACAAAACAGGCAGCAAGCTGTCCAATCTCCTTACCGGCATTCATCAGAGTCGGTGAGTTTGGCAGGAATTTTAGATCACTCATCAAGGTGAAGAACCTCTCTTCCCAAGCCCGGGGCTCCTCTCCGTAAAAATCTTCTGCACGTGCTACATGGGAGGCAACACGGCGGAACATTCCTTCCGGCGACTCTATGATCTCTCCCTTTTCGTTCTTAAGCAGATATCGGGCCCGCAGCACACGGAGCGCATTCTCGGTAAGGTTAAGCATGGGATAAATTATAGCAGAAAAAGGAGAAAAACTTAAGTTTAAGCCGCGGATCGAATTGCACCGAAAAACAGAGCTGAATCTGTGGCTAAATTAAAAATCCCTATTCTTTGATTTCTTTGATATCCTGAGGAAGGGTTAATTTTACAACATGGCCCCTCTTTCCGGGAGCCCCTATTTCCTTGCCATCAAAAGTCAGCCTTATGCCGCCTGCATTGCCTACCTTGAGAAAGAACTGCCGGTCTCCTGTCCATATCCTCTTCTGGCCCGGTTCCAGGATCATCGAGTAACTCAGATTATCGTCAATCTTAAGGTATATCCATGTATCTTCTACAGCCGTGATCTCAAGGACATGCTCATTTGTGTAATCAGCCTCTGCAGGGGCAACAGGATTTGGTATCATGGTCACAACCCTGTCTATTCTACTCTCTTTTTTTACTTTCCCATTTAAATCCTCAGGGCTTTTATTATGAGGATACAGCATAATCAACGGGACAACAATTAACAGAACGACTAACGGATATAGAAAAACCTGCGGGGGCAACTTTTTTTTGCGCGGGGGTGGTAAAGGCTCCTGAGCTGCTAAGTTCGCCTTCATTTGTTCTTCATAAAGCCTGATGGCCTCTGAGGGCTCAATTGAAATGGCCTTCAGAAACTCTTTTATATATCCCTTAACAAAGAACTCACCCGGTATCTTCCCGAACTCCTCGTTTTCAAGCGCCTTCAGATACTCACAGCGTATTCTTGTTATCAAGGATATCTCTTTCAGGGTATGATTAGCTTCTTCACGGTGTTTTTTGAGATACTCTCCTAACAAAACTCCACCTTGATTACAGGGATCTTTTATGACTTACTTAAAGTATATATAAACTTCTGGGAAAAATCAAGGATTTTTTTATTAATTTTCGGGAGGTTAACAAAAATTAATAAAAGGTGGGTCAAAAATGCTGCTCCGGCTACACGGTCAAGATAGAGGAGTACACTCCTCTATCTTGATTTAAACTCCGCCCCCTAAAACTTTTTCTGTAGAATATCAGATAGGATTAATACATAATAATGTTACTCTTTATGAGAATAACAAAGAAAAAAACTTTTGTCTACACCTAATCGTTAAAAAATGGTTCGATTTTGTAAAAACATCTTGTTTGATATAAAAAAGAGCAGGTTCAACCTTTTTGTTTATGTAAAGATTTCCAACACTATATCCATTCTGAACTTTCTCACAGATCAAAACCCTTTGAAAAGCTTAACAAAAACTCTAATCCTGGATGTCGGCACAGATATTGCAAACTAATACGTGTACAGTCATGAATAAAAAACATCCATGATGACAAGCCGGAACAAAGTGAAGTGAAAATCTATAATCCATCTTCAGTAACGGGGAGGTTGAGGATGAAACAAACACAAACCGCTGACCCAGAAAAACCGGACTCCCTAATTATGGCTAAAATGGTTTATAATAATCATCTGATGGAAAATCCGGAGCTTTTTGAAAAAAAGTTCTCAATCCTTCAGGAAATATCCAGCGCTATAGTCATCACAGACGACATCACTGCTATAGCAAACCTCATGCTTGACCTTGCAATCAACTACACAAACGCCGAAAAAGGCTCCCTGATGTTAACAAACGACCGGGGGGAACTGTATATCCTTGCCGCAAGGGGTATAGATATTCAACTCATCAAGACTTACAGAATAAAGATAGGAGAAGGAATAGCAGGTACTGTGGCAAAGACCCTCATTCCCGTACTTGTTGAAGATATAGAGAACGATACAAGGTTTAATGAAAAGAAGAGGGACCGTTATAAAACACTGTCTTTTATTTCATGTCCAATCGTAAGCAAAAACAAGCTGCATGGTGTCCTCAACATAAACGACAAAAGGGACGGGACACCTTTTACAGAAGACGAGTTCGACCTTATCACAATTATTGCGAACCAGGCAGCCATTGCCCTTGAAAATGCCTTCCTGATGAAGCAACTGAAGTTAAAGGCTACTGAACTTGAGAATATTAACAGGAAGCTTATAGAGACGGATGTAGCAAAGACTGAATTCATTGCCAATATCTCCCATGAACTGCGCACACCCCTTAATTCAATCAAGGGAGCCATATACTATCTACAGCAATCCGTAAAAATGGCAGAGGACGAACAAAAGGAGTTTCATAATATTATTTCAAATGAGACCGGCAAGCTTATCTCCATTGTTGAAAACCTGCTTGATTTTCTCAGACTTGAAGACGAGGTGCGGGTAGTAAAAAAAAGTATTATAAATCTTGCAGACATCCTGGATGAGATATTAAACTCAAAGTCTCTGAAGGTTATACTCGCACGAAAAAATCTGCAACTGAAGATAGACATAAAAGATGGCATATCGGACATTGTTGGAGACAAGATACGGGTTGTCCAATTCTTCATTAATCTGATAGAAGGATTAAGTTACTACCTTGAAAGGGGTGAGTCCATAAGAATTACGGCAGAGGAGGATGATTTTGTAAGGGTAAAAATGACCCTTTCCAGGAGGCTGCCACAGGCAATACTGCCTTATCTCATTAACTCAAGGCACCTCTTCCATATGGACCAGCCTGAAGAAAAGTTAAAGCTTTACCTTGCAAAAAGGGTCGCTGAGTTTCATAAATGGAACCTTGCAGCAGAAAATACCGAGGATGCTTTCCTTGTATCCATTACCATTCCCAAGAGTAAAAGAGAACATGTTGAGGCTGTTGTTGATACCACTATGGAGTTGTTTATAGAGTTTATATCAGAGTTGTTAGGCCTTAATACATGTTCAATAATGCTTAGCAATGAATTAACGGGTGAACTCAGGATAAAGAGCGCAAGGGGACTGGATGAGGACGTTATAAAGCGGACAAGGATAAAGCTCGGAGACAGGGTTGCCGGCTGGGTCGCCCTCGAAGGAAAACCACTATTAATTGAGGACATAGAAAGCGACCCACGCTTTGAAAAAAGGAACATTCTGCAGTATAATACAAAATCCCTCCTCTCTCTACCTCTAAAGACAGATAATAAAGTAATAGGGGTGTTAAACCTTAACAATAAGAAAACAGCGGAACCCTTCACAAAACAGGACCTTTACATTGCGTCGTTATTGTGCGAAAGGATAACCCACTTCATTGAAAGACTCTACAGCAACGATTACAATGAGGATGACTTTAAGCAATTCATCAGCTCATTCGACAGTCTTATAAATGCTGAGAAGAGGTACCACAAGAAGAACAGCTTCATTCAGGAACTGATGTCCAGGATAATGTATAAACTGGGGGTAAGCGAGGAAGACAGGAGGGCAGCGATATACATATCCATGATATACGACCTCGGTCTTATGCTTATTGATGACAGCATACTGAAAAAGAAAGAACTTTCACCATTAGAGCATCGCATACTAAAAGTCCACTCTTATACCACAGTGGGCCTGCTCAATAGTTTCGAATTCTCCGAGTATGTTAAGGCGGCAATCCTGCACCATCATGAGAGATACGACGGCAGCGGATATCCGGATGGATTAAAAGGCGATGACATACCCTTAATCTCAAGGAGCCTTTCCGTAGTGGACGCCTTCTGTGCAATGATCACAGAGAGGCCATATAAAGAAGCCCTCACAAGGGATCAGGCACTGGAGGAAATCAGGAAAGGCTCAGTCACCATCTATGACCCCAAGGTAGTTGCGGCGCTTGAAATGGTACTGCAGGAGCTTCAGGACGCACTATAAAGACCATGCTTTTTCATAAGGTCATAGAGGGTTGGCCTGCTAATACCAAGCTCTCCGGCAGCCCTAGCAATGTTTCCCTTGTGCTTCTCAATCGCAGTAAGTATCACATCTTTTTCGACTCTGTCCCTTGCCTCTCTAAGGGTCATGCCTGCAAATGTGGAGACACTTTGGCCTGAACGTGTTTTAAACCCAAGGTCTTCAGGTTCTACAACTGAATCCTCAGACATGACAACGGCCCTCTGTATCCTGTTTTCGAGTTCTCTCACATTACCAGGCCACTCATAAGACTGCAGCAGATCCATCGAGGAAGCACTAAAACCCTTCAACTTTTTTCTGAAATCCTCGCTGAATCTCATCAGAAAGAGATTGGCAAGGAGCATTATATCCCCCCCCCGTTCCCTCAAGGGCGGGAGCTTAATCATTAGAACACCTATCCTGTAATAGAGGTCTTCTCTGAATTGTCCCTTTTCTATAGCCTCTGATATATCAACATTTGTGGCAGCAATTATCCTTGTGTCCACATGAATATCTACCCTCCCACCTACACGCTGAAGGGTCTTCTCTTGCAGAAACCGCAGTAGTTTTACCTGAAGATTGGCGGGCAGCTCACCTATCTCATCAAGAAAAAGAGTCCCCTCCCGGGCATATTCAACTTTTCCCAGCACCTGAGTATTGGCCCCTGTAAAAGCCCCCTTTTCATGTCCGAAGAGTTCTGACTCAAGGAGGTTCTCCGGGATAGCACCGCAGTTTATCGGGACAAAGGGGCCGTCCTTTCTCAGACTCAAGGAATGTATAGCCCTTGCAACCAGTTCCTTGCCTGTCCCGCTTTCACCCTGGATCAGCACCGAAACATCAGATGGGGCCACCTTCCTGATAGTTGAAAATACCTCTGAGATCGCAGAGCACTGCCCCACCATGCCACCCATTTTAATTGCCTTCTTATCAAGGGCATGCCGCAAACTGCGATTTTCTTGTTCAATGTTATATAGGTGAAAAGCCCTGCTTACACTAACCCCCAAATCTTTAAGGTCTATCGGTTTTTGATAATAGTCATACGCCCCTACGTGAATAGCCCTGAGGGCATTTTCTCTATCGTCATTTCCTGTTATTACTATAACCTTGGTAAAGGGATGGATATTGAGTATCCCCTCAAGAGACCTGAACCCCTCCTCTGTTCCGTCCCTGTGAGGCGGCAGACCGAGATCAAGGGTTACCACTTTTGGTTGATGCTTCTTAAAGAGAGAGAGGGCGCTATTGCAATCTTCTGCAAGAAGGAGGGAATACTCTTTTTTAAAGCCCCATTTAAGCTGCTCCCTTATCTCTTCGCTGTCTTCAACTATTAATAGCTTTTCCATTTGTAACCAATTTCAGCGGCCAAATTTTAGTTTTTTACACCAGTGGTTTCCCATCAAGTCCGTCTGTATTGATGTCAAGCAATTTTAATACAGTAACCCCTGCATCGATTATATCAGGTGCATCACAACCTGCAGGCCTGTTTATATAAAAGGTGGCATTCCCCCGTGTATGTCCTCCGGTAAATGCCCCCCCCTTGCCGACCAGCTCATTCTTCCTTATCGATCCTTTCAGGTCATACCCCTCAGTGGACAGCACAATCAGGTCGGGGGCCTCAGGCATACATTCCCCGCTATATAACTCCTCTTTGAAAAAGACATCCTTTATAACACTCTCTCCATCTATTTTCAACAATAGCAGGTCCTCTCTAATTGCATTTCTGAGGTCTTCGTAACTGTTTTTTTCAACACAGCCACGAGCAAACTTATCTTTCAGGTGTATATACACCCTTGACGGATCAAGGACAAACGCCTTTGATTCACTGTCGAGGGCCCCAAAAGATTCCGGCTCTTTCTTGTTGAAACTCAGATAACCCTTCTCTTTCAAGTAAACGTTCAGATAGACCTCTTCTTTTATGGCCGTGAATCCGTGATCAGATAACATAATAAAGGGTATCTCAGAATCAAGCTTTTCATGAAAAGCGCCTATAAACCTGTCAAGCTCCCGATAAAAACTTATAAAAAACTCATGTTGCGAATGGGATGTGTCATCCAGTGCAGCCCAGAGATAATGGTGCAGCCGGTCGGTCTCTGTAATTGCGGCAATAAAGAGGTCCCAATCCTCTGAATCATAAAGGTAGTTTATAGCTTCAATCCTTTTTCTGAAGGTCAGGATAATATCATCAGTGAATTCATCCATGGACTTTACCGCCTTTCCGGCATCCACGTCAAGCCGGTATCCGGTACTGCTCAGATACCGGTACATTGTATCAGGATAGGATGCATTCCTGAGGTCAAGTGCTACAAAGCCTGAGACAAGCATTCCGTTCAATGGTCTTGCCGGATAGGTCGACGGGATATTTACTACAATGCTCCTTTTGCCGTTATCCCCGGCTATCTCCCATATCGTCCTGCTTTTGAGATCATTGAAGTTGGGAAATCTCCACGAATAAGTATTCTTATCAACCTCCGTAAACCCGTATATACCGTGTCTCCCCGGATTCACTCCAGTCATAAAAGTGCTCCAGGACGTTGATGATACCTCCGGGATTGAGGCATTCATGCTGCAGAGAGTCCCCTCCTGCCGCAGTCTTGCTATATTAGGCATGATGCCTTCATCAGCAAACCTGTTCAGCAAAGAACAGGGAACGCCGTCAAGCCCCAGGACAACAACTTTCTTAGTTTTCTTTTTAAAGAGACTTCCTAACATGACACCTGTTTCTCCTCTGGCTCATACGTAAAAATTACACCTACCTGAATTGATCATCACATATAACCCAGCTCACTGAGACGTGCCTTGATCTTTTCATCATCCTTTACACTTTCAATTACATCTCCAGGCTCCTCTTCCTGTGCTGTAATGCCACCGGTCTTCCTGTTTCTGTATAGTGAGTCGTCAACTACCTTAATCATTCGATCCGTATCGAGAATATTATTTAAAAATTCGTTCAGGATCCGGATATTTTCCTGAGGTTTCCTGAGCATATCATTATAGTCCACATAAAGGACTTCTATATTCTGCTGTCCTGAAAACCATTTCTCTATTTCTTCAAGGTGTTTACTGAACAATCTCCGCATCTCTTCATCCTCAATATTATCCTCAGTCCCCATCCTATCAAGCATCTTCCTCTGCGACAGTAAAATCTCCTCCAGATTCCTCTTCATAAAAATCAATCTATATTTTTTATCTGAAGGCAGATCATACAATAATGTAGAAGCCATTTTAACAACTTTGCCCTCAACATCATCCAACCAGGAAGTATCCTCTTTGATCTTTTTCACTTTCTCGAGTTCATAGTAGCCCTCAGGATTATCCTCATCTGCCTTTCTGATATTATCTGTCACAATTTCCATGCCTCCGGATTGCAACATCTTCATCATCATTGAGGTACCTGAGCGTGGTAAACCGGTTACAATTGTTAACTCGGGCATTTGCATCATTAAGCTCCTCCTATTTAAATTATGTCTACAATCCGCGAAGAATTTTGAAGTAATTGAGAAGCTGAGAAAAGACCGGAAATCCTCACGATGGCTTCACGATAATCTTAAATACTTCCTGTATGTTATTTTAACCGGATTTGAGCGATTTTATCTCCCCGCTCATTTAAGGCTTCTGTTGAAATAATGCAGGTATAATAAGCGGGGTTCTTTTCTGTCAACGCAGTACTCTGATGGCAAGGTATGGCAGGTACGGGCTTAAAAACTCTAAAACGTTAAGGAGACGTGGTTTTAAACCACGTCTCCTCTTCAAAATCAACAGATATAGATTCTTCAATAAAAATCTTCCAATTCTTAAACCCCGAAACTTCTCCTAATAAATCCACTTTAGGCGAACCGATGTTACCGTCTTCCGGTCCTGCGAATCTTCCGCCCCATGAGTCCAACGCCTACTAATGCTGAGCCAAGAAGCAACATGGACCCTGGTTCAGGCACCGCAGTGGAACCACCATCTCCACCGCCAAGGGTGTCACCCGCCATCCAGGACTGAGACCATATCTGCCCCTCGCCCCAGTCGTGCAAGATACCTGACGAGTCATACCAACTGACGCTTGTCAGGGCCTCAGTGTAGAGGGTCAGGTTGAGCATGCCCCTGATCGACTCCCCTTCTCCTATCGTAGTACCTCCAGATGCCAGGACATAGTAGCTATCCGGTATCTCATCAATTATTGCCGTCCAGTCACTGGGATCGACCCAGGCAGAACTGCCGTCAGAGAGGGTAAAGCTGTAACCAACAAAGATATCCTTTTCAAACTCCACTGAAAGGAAATTCATCTCAGCACCGCCAGCGCTGTACGCGACATCAAAGAGGTACATCACATCAAGGGAAGATGTCCCGTCCCCGTTGTCGAACAACGTAGAATAATCAGGCAAAACGTACCCCTCGACTTCAATGAAAGGATATGCCTCTGATACAGAAAACGAAGCAAACAGCATTATCACAATCCCTACCACCAAAATGGACAATCTCTTCTTCATTAGTATATTCCTCCTTTTAATTCTGAACTCACACCAGAATACTTAAAATTATGCAATTGTTGTACCATGAATACAAGTCTCTGTTTTTAAAAAGAATTTGCTGAAACATCACGTCTACAGCAAACCTTTTTGTAAATAATTCCGACACTATCATTATGAAAAACCTTACAATCGGCTCCACCGCAATGACTTTTACTTCCCAAAGCTAAGGAAATCTGCCAGCCTGGGAAAAACTTCTCCAGCAAACTCCATCTGGATAGCGAACGGACTTCTTCCGCTGCCGGACCTGAAGGGCCCCGAGAATACCTTTACCAGAACCACATTTGTCCTGCGGTTAAGTATGGCGTCAATCCCGTAAAGCAGGCGTCCCCTGAACCTTTTTGTAGTAACTCCACGGGGGGTCTGATACCAGTAAAGGAGTGAGATGTTATAGTCGCCTTTTGCAAAAAGCACTTCTCTTACGGGGAAACGCTCACCCTTTATCTCTATAACCCTCTCTCCCTCTTTAACAGAATCCCACATATATCCAGGATCCAGGTAGTCTCCGGAAAAAACGTCTGAACCCTGGCGAAATTTCCCCCAGTAGCCGATATAGAGAGACAGGGGCATTCCTTTTTCACTTGTATATTTCCTGTAGAGTGATTGGCCTGTGTCAGAAGGCAGTCCTGCAACCTGTTCTGATATCTTCTGACCTGTCCACTTGCCTATATTGACAGGAAAGAGGGAAAGGTCCTGTTTAAGCGGAACGGGATCACCATAGGGAACCTGGTTAACAAACAGACAGGTTAACCCCACAATAACAATGACTATTATGTATCTCTGCGCTCTTCGTACCATCTGAGGATATAACCTATCAGGAAAATTGTTATCACTCCCGCAGGGGTAACAAGCCCCCATGCATATTTGTGGAAATCCATGGCAATCGTGTTGTCGTAGATGTAAGAAAGGAGCCCTATTCCAAAGATTCTAAAGACATTTACGAATATACCCACAATCACTGCTGCAGCAATGATTGCAATCCAGCTACGGTAAGACTTCAGAAACAGATAGGCAAAAGCAGTGGAAATAGCAAGGAGGGAAATAACCGTCCGCAACCCGCTGCATGTCTCATGGACTAACAGGGATATGGAAGTAAGGTGTATAACGTTTCCCTCCAGAAAGACAGGTATATTCACGAATGAAAGAAGAGTTGCCGCCATGTAAGCGATAAAATATTTTAGCGGACCAGCCACAGCAAAGTATATCGGATAGGGAATAGGCAACATGAACAACAGGAAGAGAATGGGAACAAGTGTGATTTTGAACAGATCCTTTCCATAAATAACGAGAACGGCAGCTGCGATAATAACAACGAATGCAATGGCCTCGGCAAACAGGACATACGTATATCTTCCTATAATAAATAAACCAAGGCCGCAAACTAACAGGACAAGACCTTCCTTTGAAAAAAAAGGCTCATCCCGGTTGAATTGCAATTCTCTCAACTTCTTCCTCTGAACCCATAGGAAATAGACGGAGAAGAGGGGAATCAGAAAAACATAGGAAGACTCCCGTTCGTGCTCCCAGTAGGCATTCAGTTCTGAAAAGAAGGGATAAAACAGCAGGACTGATATTCCTGCCAAAATCGAAAATAAAATAAATGATTGCAATTTATCTTTCATAAAGTCTTCAAATGAACCGGTTCTTACAGATTTATATATCGAGATCTCCTTCTAAAAAATACCAGTTGTCCCCTTGAAGCAGGTAAGGGGTTAACGGAGATGTTTTGTCGCTATAAACCAACATGCTGCTGTCTTCTTCCTTGACGAGAAAAAAACCGAAATTCTTTAACTGCCTGGTCAACATGCCGCCCCCAAGGTAGCGTATGGAGATGGAACCAATTCCCTCCCGTCTCATATAAAGAATGAACTCTGCAAAGAGTGAGTCTCCAATCGACTCTGCATCAACAAATAACACGTCCGCAATATAACACGCATTGTTCTCTGTATAGTAAACAATATATCCATGGATATATTGTTCATGGTCAATGAATGCAAAAATACTGTAGTCGTGATGAGGAGATTCTTTATACCTCCAGCTCAGAGCTTCTGAATTCCGCTCTCCTGCTATTTTAAACTGACTTAAAGCCTTCTTCCATAACAGGTCAAATCTCTCATCAAAAAATACCGGCATCTCAATTGAAACATTCCGGGGTCTTCTGTATCTGCTTTCTCTGGAAAACCCCTTTAAGCCAAGGTCTATAATCCCAGAAAATATCCTTGCAACCGGCGCCGGCGGAAGGTAGTGTCTGAGTTTATACTCTGCCTTTAATATCTTTATATACCTGTTATATTTGCCAAGTTCAGAATAACCTATTCTCAGAAATATCGGCTCTGATAGTTTATTCGGAACACCATATATAAACTCAAGGCCGTTATCTTTATGAGCCGACTGGATCGTCCTCTGGAGTCCTAATGCCGGACCATATGCCCTGTGCTCCCTGTCAACTGCAAAATCACCGGCTATGGCACCATATACTGCCTTACCCAATACGTATATCCTTCGCGGAAAAAGGGATCCGGAACCAACGCACCTGCCTGAATCTTCTTCACTTGCCAGCCAGCAGTGGGCCTGCCCATGGGGCGATGCAGTATAGTTCCAGACATACCGCTCCTCTGAAATGTCCTTAAGATTTCTCTTCAGTACGGGAAGCAGATCATCTCTGTTTTTTTCTATATCTGCTTTGACAATTCTGTATTTCTTCATATACCCAGCCTTTGCTTAATCATATCCAACTGTTCACTTTGAGGCGGGTCTTTAAACCTGTAAAGCCCTTCTTCCCTGCTCATTATCCCTTCTCTGACCATCTTTGCAATCTCAAATGCATATGGATTATACCCAAACTGCTGCTGATGGACATAATTGGCATATGTATTGAGGAGGCAGTTTGTTGAGTTCGGGTCAGTATCTTCAGGCCTCACCCATCCGAGCTCACCAAGCCGTTTGTAAATCTCCGTTTCATTGTACTCCAGAAAGGCAAGGGGATGAATGTTATAAGGGAAGAAATCAGTTTTCCTAAAGTGATGCTCCTCAAGAAAATAATGATTCACTTCACGGCCGAACCTCTCAACAAGAGGCACCTGAACGGTTTTCTGGGCAGCCCTGATCAGGGATGGATTGGTCCGCATTACCGAGGACTGTACAGGGGCCTGCCCGGGTGACCAACCATACCCGACAAAAGGAATCTCCTGCTCTATGGCTATCCTGAGGGCCGTAAATTTCACTATGCTGATACAGGATGTACAGATTGTGCTTGCCCTCTGAAGGGTCTTTCCGGAATAAAAAACCTCTGTTGCAGCTCCTGCAAATATCTGTTTCAGGAGATCAAACCGGGGTTTGAAAAATATATGGTCCACCCCGACACCTTCAACCATCCTCCTGATATTCTCTATGGCCACAGGGGAAATGAAGCCATTGTCCATGGTTACCGCCAGGACCCGCAGTCCGTAATGGTTTTTAAGCAGGTCAAGGGTATAGGTGCTGTCCTTGCCCCCGCTAAAGCATACCAGACACTCGTATCCGGAACCTCTGGAACAGCGGGCAATTAGGTCTTCAAATTTCTGCCGGTACTTCTCTTTCTCTCTATTGAGTCCTTCCATACCCCCGTAATTCAAACAATAGTTGCATACCCCCTCCCCGTTAAAACGGATACCGGGAAATGTCTCGGGAAGAACGCATTTAGAGCAAATCTTCATGGGGTTGAGATTCCTCTCCTGTTGATCTTTCCTGTATCAGTCTTTGGAAGGGCAGAGCAAATCTCAACGTATTTGGGTACCATAAAGTCCTCCAGATGATCCCGGCAATACCGGAGGATATCCTTACCGGTCAGTTCCACCCCGTCTTTTGGCACCACTACTGCCTTAACGGCCTCTCCCAGTACCTCATCAGGAACGCCAACAACAACAGCCTCGGAAACACCTTCCATACTGTATAGCACGTTTTCCACTTCTTTGGGGCTGACCTTTTCACCCCGTGTCTTGATTATATCGTCCTTACGGGAAACAAAGTACAGGTAACCCTCTTCATCCATATAGAAGAGGTCACCCGTATATAAAACCTTCTCCTCTGAAACAACTCCCGACTTGAGCACTTTTTCCGTCTCTTCAGGAAGCCCCCAGTATCCCTTCATAACGTTGGAACCGCATACCACAAGCTCTCCTATTACACCTGGGTCAACCCTGTTGTCTTCTTCATCCACTATATAGACATTCACACCCGGCATCCCCTTTCCCACCGAGGCGGGTCTCGTATCGATCTGCTCAGGAGGCAGGTAGGAAACCCGCTTGCACTCCGTCAGACCATACATGGAGTATATCTCCACATGGGGCAGTAACTCCTGCATTTTTAATATATGGTCTGTCGGCAGGGCAGCTCCGGTATTAGTAATGTAACGTAGCGAGGAAAAGTCGTACTTCTTCAGGTCCATCTGCAAAAGAATGGCTGAGATTGTGGGAACAATCGGGAATCCCGTCACTCTTTCCCTGGCAATCTTCTCGAGCACTGAGTGGGGATAGGTGAAAGAACGCTCCAGCACCACAGTCCCTCCAATCTTAAAGCCCATCAAGACCTGATACAGACCGTAATCAAAAGACAGGGGAAGGACATTAATTATGATATCTTCATCTGTATTCTTCAGATAGGTTGTAATAGACCATGCAGCAGAGGACATATTATGATGTGTCATCATTACCCCTTTCGGCCTTCCGGTAGAACCCGATGTGTATATCAAGGCAGCAAGGTCAAAATCCATACTCATCTTCGGCAGTGGATGTCTGGGACGAGTGGGCTGACCTAAAACTTCACTTAGCGATACAAAACGTTTGCCCAAATTCCTGGACATATCGACACCGTCCATCCCGGCTACAACAATACTCCGGAGGTGAGGGGTTTGAGACCAGCAGCCCTCGATAAAGGCAAGTTTTTTGGCCTGGGTAACCAGAACCCTGGCCCGTGAGTTATTCAGGAGATAAGTGAGCTTCTCCATCCTGGTTGTAGGGTTGACCATCATTAATACGGCTCCAACCTTCAGGATGGCAAATATGGCCAGAACTGCCTCCACTGAATTATCAAGGCAGACTGCTACCCGGTCTCCACGCTTAACTCCTTCAGCAAGCAGGGCATGGGCAAAATGATTGCACTTCTCCTCTATCTCACCATATGTCAGTCTCCTGTCCCCGCATGTAAGGGCACACTTATCCGGAAACCTCTCAGCGCTCAACTCGAGAAATTCTTCTACCCTCATTTCTCCGTCCCCTATAATGAAATCCGGTCCCTCATGAACGGCTCATTTTAGTCTTAACGAACCGGACAAGGTTAATAATGGAATCAAGGTTTTCCGGGACCAGATCCTCATCCTCTATACCTATCTGATATTTCTTTTCTAAAAAGGCCACGAGCTCGAGCACACCCGTTGAATCTATAATCCCATTCTCAAGAAAGGAATCATCATCCATGAACCCATCCTTCTGCCCAAAAAGAAAATTATCAACAACAAAGCGCCGCAGTTCCTGTCCAATTGCTTCCATTAAAAAGAGCTCCCCGTAAAGTTCTCGATAAAATGGTATATAAACAACTGAGTTGATAAAATACCAACAAGTGACATATTGTCCCTTGTCCCGATCGCCTGAGCCTTTCTGAATTTATCCACAAGCCTCTCAACCATATCCGGATTAAATACGCCAAACTCTTTAATCCTCTCCCTGGACAGGAGGTCTTCTATATATTCAAACCGTGCCCTTCCTGAACCTGGCCTGAAAAAGCTCTTCCCATCAGGCGCCCGGTAGGGCTGCTTGGGCCTGTTCCTTACCGAAAGTGGAACCATATCACCTGCACAAAGCTTGAGGATATACTTTTCATTCAGGACCTTCAGTTTCAGTGCGGAAGGAAGACCGGAGGCAAACTCAACTACCCTGTGATCCAGAAAAGGAAACCTCCCCTCCACAGAGTGGGCCATGGAGACCCTGTCACCCTGGGATGACAGTATGTATCCCGGAAGTAGATACTTGGTCTCAAGATACCCGGCCTGAGAAAGGCCGTCCCAGCCATAATAATCAGGGGGCAGGATGCCCCTTAAATCTTCGTAGCTGTCAGCTGACGTAAGTTCCGCCTTGACAGTATCAGAAAAAAAGACCTTCAGTCTCGATGTCAACTCCCATCGCGGAAGGTGGGAAAAGAAGGGATTGGAAAGGTCCCCGGTTCTTGCATGAAAAAATGCCTGAAGGTACTCAGGCGACTGCCTCTGCAGGTTTTGCATGTAAGGATAAAGCCTTTTAAGAAGGAGGGGTCTTATTTTTGAGTGCGGCTGCATCGCCCAGAATCTCCTGATCTTTGATTCCTTGAATATATCATATCCACCAAATATCTCATCAGAGCCCTCACCTGTAAGCACCACCTTATATCCCGCCTCCCTGACGAGTCCCGAGAGCATATAGAGAGGGGCAGGGGCAGTTCTCAATACAGGCTTTTCAGTATGCCGGATAACGTCCGGGAATACCCGGGCTATATCCTCACATGAACAGCGAATATCCTGATGTTCCGTACCGAAAAAACGGCTCGCCTCCCCCTGATATTCGCTCTCATCAAATTCAGGGTCTTCAAAGGTTACAGAAAATGTCTTAAGTGGCGTAGTCGTGTGGTTTTTGATCATCGCCGTCACTACTGCAGAGTCAAGTCCACCGCTCAGATATGCTCCAACAGGGACATCGGAACGGAGCCTTATACGTGTTGCATCAATAAGAAGCTCCCTGAGTCTTTCCGCATAATCCCTTTCATCCACGACCTCTCCGAGGCCATTATTATCCTGTGCATAATCAAGGTGCCAGTATTGACTTATACTGATTTTTCCATCCTCGACAATCATGTAATGGGCCGGCGGAAGTTCCATAATATTCCTGAAAAAAGTCCTTGGGGGCAGGGTAACCCAGAATGTAAAGAGTTGGTCAAGGGCGTAAAGGTCAACCTCTCTATTAACCCCTGGATGAAGTAGGATGGATTTTATCTCCGAACCGAAGATCAGCCGCCCGCCGGTAACGGTATAAAACAGTGGTCTGACGCCAATACGGTCACGGGAAAGAAATAGCCTCCTTTTCTTTTTATCCCAGATGGCAAAGGCCCACTGACCATTGAAATACCGGAGACAATCCTCTCCTTTTTCCTCGTAGAGATGCAGAATAACCTCGGTATCGGTATCGGTTGAAAACCTGTGCCCCTGTTTTATCAGTTCCTGTCTCAATTCCACGTAATTAAAAATTTCACCGTTAAAAGTGACCCAGAGAGACCCATCCTCGTTGTGTATCGGCTGTCGTCCTCCGGCAAGATCAATAATACTCAGCCGGGCATGGGCAAGACCCACACAGTTGTCTGTATAAAGACCACAATCGTCAGGTCCCCGGTATGCGGCCATCATCACCATTCTCTTCAGGAGATCCCGATCAATGCCGTCTTCTTTAAAATTAAGTATGCCCGATATACCACACATAAACAGAACCTGCACTAAGCAATTGTAATATTGTTATCCAGGACATGACCGGAAACAAACAGCTCCCTCTCACCCTATTGCGAACTCCGTTTCCTTAATCACAGGCAGATAAACCGTAAAAACCGACCCCTTTCCAGCTACACTGCTTACTTCAATTCTGCCATCATGGGCATCCACTATCTGTCTGCATTGATAGAGCCCTATTCCGAGCCCCTTTTCCTTTGTTGTCCTGAAAGGTTTAAACAGATGGTTATTAATAAAATCATCCGTCATACCACAGCCGTTATCTTCAACTCTGACATATGTCATCTCTCCATTACAACCTGTCTCAACACTTATAATCCCATTAACTCCAACAGCTTCAACTGCATTAAGCATGATGTTGAGTATAACTTTTCTTATCTCCCCGGCATCTACCATGGATACTGCAGACGTTCCATGATAATCAATCTTTATATCCGGTTTTATCTTCATAACCTCACTTACGGTCTTCCCGGCAAGGTAGTTAATATCTGTATGACCCTGATTCAGGTCCTGTTTTTCCGGGACAGTTTTTAGTCTCTGGATAAGGTCCTTCATCTTCGTCAGTGTATTTTTTATTGACTTGATCATATCTTCCTGAAATTCAGGATCATCCAGATAATCTTTGGCATTATCAAGAAGCAATGAAAGCGTAGTTGTATGGTTTTTAAGGTCATGTATTACAAACGAGGATATCCTTGCCACTGCTGCAACCTCTCTTGTCTCTGCAAGCTCTTCCGAAAGCCTGAAATTAAGCAGGGCAAGGGTAGCATGTCTGGCAATCGTTTTCATTAAATCAAAGTCTTCGTATATGAAATTTTCCTCAGCAAGTTGCTCTCCAAAAACAACAATCCCCTCGATTCTTCCGTTGTTCATCAGAGGCACCAGCAACCTTGCCCCTGTACGCTCAATGAATATAGCCTCATCCGCATCAGGCTTATACTCGCCATCAAAGGGGTTAAGTACCCTGTCCATCTCCTGAAAATACGAAACTAAGGCATCTGAAGGCTTTAATTCCATCATCTCTCCATACATGGACTGATTTGCAGCCTGGACATATCGCTTTTTATTATCATCAAGGATGTAAAGGGAGGCGCCATTAAGGCCAAAGGTCTCCCTGTATGTGGTGAGAATTACATCCCTTATATCGGCTGCTGTCCTGCAGGAGGTAAGCCGGGTAGTAAATTTAAGCCATTCTGTCCTGTAGTCGTGTTTATTGGCATAGAAGTGCTTGTTGATTAATACCTTGGCCCTTCTCCTCAGCCTCTCGGAAAACAGGATGACAAGCATGATAATGCCGGCAGTAAAGGCAATAAAGATGGAGAGATCCTTGCTGAAAGATGCCCCTAAATACCTCATTCCTTCGCCTATCAAACCAAGTAACAGAAGATAAAGTCCTACAAGTATGAGAGATAATGACCTGTAAAGGACATACCTTGATACCACAATCCTTACACCATTGCCCCTGAAAATTCTTGAGTAACCCACAAGAATCGCCGCAACTATAAATGCTCCGGACCTGACAGGTACCAGATTCATATTTATGCTTCTGTACAACAAACCCTGGCTGAAATAAAAAATTAAAACCGCCAGAATACTTCCAACTCCTATAACCTCAAATTTTATTCTCCATCTGTCAGAGGTGGATGTCACAGAAAAAGCGGCCTCAAGATGAATAAGAGCAATCACGCAATAAATCATGACCCCCATGTAAAACCAGTACCCCACTGTTCCGAGAAACAGCAGCTTTTCGGTTTGAAGGTCAGGGGAGTAGAAGAAATCATTGACAGGAAACAGAAGTGTGCATACAGGAAAAAACAGAGCCACTGCGGTCAGTGCCCACCAGGGAAAAGAGATGGATTTAACAGACCTCCAGCGGGAGTGGGAAAGGGTGAAGAGCATAAGGAAAACAGGCAGCATTGATTCAAAAAAAAGAGATATCCTTTTAAAGAAAAGAGGGCTATCCTGCAGATTCAGTGAAAGCTGATCTGCTATCTCAATCAATGCAAACAGGAATATAACAGATGAAAGGGCCACATCAGCCGCAGTCTTTCTCTTCAGGAACAGGTAGAGCGAGAGAGTTAAGAGAAGAACTGTGGCTATGGCTGATACAATGAGTTCAAACATTTTATTTCCGTCAGGATAGTCGACTGTCAGATTTGATAGATCAAAGCTTGTGAATAAAATACGGTCATTTGTTCAGGAACGATTCCCCGAACGCCTTCGGGGAATAACAGAAAAACGATTAACGTTGAAATCAGGCATTTAGCCCATTCCCGATACTGGCCTCCGGCACCATCTCTTTCAACAATCTCAAAGCACCCTCCATATCACTTCTTACAATATGCTCTTCCAATACCTTGATCCTCTGAAAAATACCATTGCACCCCTGACCATTTGGCTTAAGCATCGTTATCTTCTTATTGTCTGTTGGAATGATTCCCTCTCCCTCCCAGTAGAGTTCTTCATACAGTTTTTCTCCGGGGCGGAGTCCTGTAAATACAATGTCAATATCCTTCCCGGGCTGCAGACCTGAACGCCTGATCAAATCTCTGGCAAGATCAATGATCTTTACAGGCTTCCCCATATCCAACAAGAAAATCTCCCCTCCTTTACCCATGGCACCAGCGGTCATCACCAGTTGCACGGCTTCAGGTATGGCCATAAAATACCTTGTTATGTCGGGATGTGTTACTGTTATCGGCCCTCCTTCGGCTATCTGTTTCTTGAACAGGGGAATAGCACTGCCGTTACTGCCTATGACATTACCAAAACGGACTGCAATAAATTTTACCTTGTCACCATTTAATCCCTGGACTACCAGCTCGGATACACGCTTCGTGGCCCCCATCACATTTGCGGGATTCACTGCCTTATCAGTTGAAATGAAAACGAACTTGTTTACATTAGCCTTAACCGCCAACCTGGCAACGTTTAAGGTACCAAGTATGTTATTACGAACAGCCTCCAAAGGCTCACGTTCCATCATCGGCACATGCTTGTATGCCGCTGCATGATAAATCAGATCTACTTTATTAGCCCGCAATATTGCGCTTAGCTTTTCCGAGTCCAGGATATCGCCTATTACCGGTAATATCTGTTGGTCCGGAAACTTCTTTCTCAACTCTATCTCAAGATCATAAAGGCTATTCTCATGCCGCTCATAGAGTATCAGCATACGAGGTCTGAAATGAGCAACCTGTCTGCATAGTTCAGAGCCTATTGAGCCACCGGCACCAGTGACAAGTATGGATTTTTCTCCAATCTCTTCTTCCAGTAACTTGTAATCAGACTCCCGGCGGAATTTCAGAACATCCCTGCCCAGCAAATCATCATATGAAACATCCCTGAGCTTGTTCGTAGCGATATCGTCCTGGATCAGCTTTGCCAGACTTGGAAGAATCCTTGTTTCAACCCCGGCACTCCTGACAATCTCCGTAATCCGGACCAGGTTTTTATATCCGGATGAAGGAATGGCAATAATAACCTCATCAATCCCGAGTCTCTTAGCCAGGCCGGGAATATCTTCAACGCTTCCAAGAACCGGTATACCCTGAATATTTGTCCCCTTTTTATAGGGATTGTCATCAACAAAACCTAATACCTGAAGTCCCATCCCCGGATTGCTCCGGATCTCCTTGAGCATTAAAACCCCAGCCCTTCCAGCTCCGGCAATAAGCGCATATTTTCTGATCTTGGGCATTGCCCTCTGTTTAAACTCATAGCTGTAGCGGATTGTAAATCTGCTCCCACCCAAAAACATAAGATTAAATAGCGCCTCCAAAATAAAGACCGAACGAGGAAATTCATCGAGACCGTAAATAAATACCATGGTAATTACAAATAATACCGAACCAAGCAGGACTGCTTTAAGTGTGTCTACCAGGTCCGACATGCTTACAAACAGCCATGAACCAGTGTGTATCTTGTATACATAATAAGCTATCATCCGGCAACCCAGCAGAAGTGGCAAGGTCTCGTAAAACATCTGGAAATACTCGGGGGGCATGGTAAATTCAAACCGTAGATAAAAGGCGACAAGATACGATAGAACTGCAACCATCATCTGGAACAGCAGTATAAAAGAGGTCCTGTATTGCATCAGGAGCTTTTTTATAGTTCCGTTAAAAAGCATATAATTGTATAGAATCTTGGTCGTCATCTTTCTTATTGCTTGGTAGTTAATTGTCTCAATCTCTTCACTTTAAATCTGTTATTTATATGCAATATCCATGCTAAAAATTAAATAATATTAATTGTTGAGGCACAACTCCTTGTTTCCAAAAGATTTTTATTGATAAAAAAAAGAGAAGGGATACAAATACGCAGCATTAATTTAAACAACATGTATCCAAAAGTTACAACTTTCGATGATATTAGTGTTTCCCGGTATTAATAAAGGATATCACATGCTTGAAATAAATTGTATCTATCAGTTACATTTGTATCTAAAGAATACAGTTTCAGGAAAGTTGTCTGTTAAAGAGTCTTCCTCAGCTAATACTTTGAAGTTAACAATTCTTCATACACTCTGTTCATCTTTTCCCCAATTATTCCCCAATCATACTTTTCTATCATTAAATTCCTTCCGTTTTCACCCAGCTTCGCAGCAATTTCCGGATTTTTTAGAAGCTCTATGGTTTTCCCGGCAAAAAGTCCCGGCTCATCTGCTATTAAAAGATGTTTATTATCCTCGACCTCAATCCCTTCTGCACCCACTGATGTTGTGATCACAGGCTTGGCCAATGACAGGGCATTGAGAATCTTAAGTTTTGTCCCTCCGCCGCTTTTTATCGGGGCAATGTATACCGCTGTCTTACAAATATATGGCCTTACATCATCAACATAGCCAACAACTTCGATGTTCTTATTTGTTTTTGCCAAATGAAGTAGTTTTCTGGTAGGTGATTTACCGACAACTGTAAATTTTACCGCTGGGATTTCTTTCTGTATCAGGGGGAATATTTCTTCTATGAAAACGTCAACGGCCTCCCTATTGTATATGTTATCCATACCACCTACCCATATCATGCTGTTTGGAAGAAAAGGTGTGTCATCCGGAGCAAAATAACCTGTGTCCACACCATTTGGTATGACCACAAAGTTTGCAGAAGGGCTCATTGTCTTCAGCACCTTAAGGTCATCTTCTGATACCGCAGCACATATATTAAACCCTGCACATGCTTTTTTCTCAAAGCTCTTAAGTTTAATGTACTGCAAATACATGAATGCCTTAAAAAGCACGTTCCTACTGTTCCTTAACAAGCTGAGGATTCTCAGAGATTCAACGTTATGCTCTGTAAGGGTTGTTGGTATCCCATCAAACATGGATTGATACCTGGAAAGATGCAACATGTCAAAATGAACGATGTCGATTTTGTTTTCCTTCAATATTTCTCTTATTTTCTGCTTCATACTCTTCTGATAATACTTTTGGGCTATGTAGGGCAGAGGCGAAAAGAAATTAAGGAAAAGAGACAAATAAAACCTGACGCTTGAAACATCATCAGGAATGACAAATACGTCAGCCGTTTTGCACATCTTCCTAATTGGCTCAACATTTCTGAAATCTTCCTTGTTCTTTATAAATCCTATGAAATAGACATCATGATGCTGCGAAACATATTTCAACACATTGTAAGTTCTTATATAATGTCCGTGGTCAGGAGGGTAGGGATTTTCTGTTGACAGAAATAATATATTCATCTTATTCCTCAGCACTATATTTCAATTCAGACTTTTCTCAGATATCTGGACCAGAGTGCATAATATCTTTTATTGCCGAGAACTTTCTTAATACCGGCCTTGAAATAATGTTGTGCCCTGCATAGTGCAACATATCTTTGGTTCCTGCTTACAATAGCCTTGAAATCCTGAAAAGAAGTCTTTCTTGTCATAACAAAACGGTTTAATATTAAAAACCCACTTTCGAGCGAATCCAGTTTATTTAAACCCGGCACAGAAGTACACACCCCTTTATATCCAACCTCTTCTGCCATTGTCAAAACATCCCTTGAGAAAAATCCACCAGGTATTGAAAGGACAGTAACAGGGATACTCAGTTTCGATTCAAGTACTTTTCTGGAGCCATCAAGCTCTTTGTGGAGATCATCGCGGCTCAGATCAGACAGAAAGGGATGGGTTAAACTGTGTGATTGTATAGACATCCCGGCTGCACTCATTTCTTCAAGTTGTGTCCAGGTTGCGAACTTTTCAGTTCCAATCCAGTTGACTGTTATAAAAAAAGTGGCGGTAAATCCATATTTCTTCAATATTGGAAATGCAATGGAATAATCACTGTAATTTCCGTCATCAAAAGTGATTGCAACCCCTTTTCCCTCAGTCACGCCAGAATTATCTGTTTTGAAAAAATCATCAACCGGAAAGCTTTGAAATCCATTGTCTGAAAGATACCTGATCTGCGTTTCAAAATCCTTCTTGTTAATTTCATACTTTTCGCTATTCAAGTCTTTATCAAATAATGCATGGTAAAGTAATATGGGTACTTTCATGAGATATTCTCCGAAGAACTGCCCGATATTAGTTCATTATATAAACCAAGATACCTTTTGCTCATGTTTTGTGAAGAATATTCGTTCCTCAATTTTATATAACCTCTAACAGCTAATTTCTCCGCCTCCTCCCTGTTTCCCATAAGCTCAATAATAGCATCTCTTAACCCGGCAATATCCCCAGGTTCAATTAATATTCCGGCATCATCTTTTAACACCTTTGGAACTGCCCCTACCCTTGTAGCAATAACCGGCTTCTTCGCTGCCATTGCCTCGAGAAGTACCATGGGAAGACCCTCTTTTATGGAAGGCAGGACAAAGATATCCATCAGTGACAGGAGTTCAGGAATATCCTTTCTGTATCCCGCGAAAATAATCTTATCTTCAATACCTAAACTAACCGCCTCTTCCATCAGATATTCCCTCAAAGATCCATCGCCTACAATAAGGAACCTGACTGATTTGTGTATCTCGATTACTTCCCTTGCTGCCTTTAACAGATTACCATGAGCTTTTTCATGACCCAGGTTCCCTATCGTTCCAATTACTTTGGAATTTTCGTTCAGACCAAATTCTTCTCTAAGGTTTTCAGCTGATATTTCCCTGTTAAACCTCTCCAGATCAATACCGTTATCAATCACCCTTATCTTTTCTTCAGGAACCAGGTATTTTAACATGTCCGCCTTAACTCCCTCTGAAACAGCAACAATTCTTCCAAAATAACGTATCCATAGACTGTCAAGAAAACAGTATATCTTTAGCTTCCAGTGAGATTTCAGCCAATTATGATTGGTTGTTATTGTTCCAATATTGCTTTTAGACGCTAACAATCCGTAAAAGTTTGATTTATAACCGTGGCAGTGGACAACATCAATATTTTTTTCTCTTATAAATGCCCGGATTGAAGCGATAACACTCAGATCAAACTGACTTTTGCAGGGGAAAATCGCCGTCTCTATGTTATTGGCCCTGGCTTCATCTACGGTTTCTACATGAGGGTTGTATTCGTTCTTTATAATACCTACAATCGGATAGCAATTATGGGTCTTCTGTAAGCTCTTTGACAGCTCAAGTACCACCCTTTCCGCTCCAAACAATCCTTCACTGCTTATCAGTTGTAAAACACGCATTTTTCAATTATTAAACTATTAACCCGGCAACTATTCAGAGAGACATATTCGTCAAAATCAACCACTTAAGAACTTGTTGTGTAAACTCTTGTTTTGTCACCCCTGAACTAAATTCAGGGCAGGCTCTGAACCATGTGCTGAACTTGTTTCAGTATTG
>JAYWMQ010000053.1 GCA_035873375.1 Nitrospirota bacterium
AAAGGCGTCAAACTGCGCCCGGGCCAGCTTAAATGGCGTGGTCTTGCCGTTTTCCCAGCGGTTGATCGTGGCAAAGCTCACCCCCAGCTCATGGGCCAGCTCTTCCTGGCTGATCCCCAGTTGCCTTCGGACTTCCCTGACCAATACCGGAAATGTCTTTGGACTTTCGATCATTGCGACATCCTTTGCCGTGTCTTTGCACGGCTGTTTTCGCTCTGCAAGCAAGCATGTGTTTGCCCACGGCCAGCCAGGCTCAGGCAATCCGTCCAACCCGCAATACGAAGATATAATATAACAGGTGTCATGTCACGTGCAAGGAAAATCTAATAACTACGGCAGCCGCTGAGGCTTAAAGAGCGAGATAATTGCAGCACCCTTATCCACGAACCATGGACCGGCTATCCCTGATGTGCTGCTCAAGAAAAGCGAGGTGTGACAGGTGATGCAAAAACATTTTCTGAGAAGGACAAAAAACATGTCCACGACATGGACACAACGCAAAAACATGTCCATATTTTGTCATTTTATGGACACATTATAACAATACGTCCACGTTATGGACATGTTTTTCTGGCAAAAAATTGCTTTCCTAATAGACACTGCAGACGTGCATGTCGCAACCACCTGCACCGATTTCTGAATTTGTCATGCATAAGTTACACTCAGGGACTGAACCGGCACACAAACTATTTCCCTGCCAGCAGATCATAGAGCCGCCAGTTCAGATACAGGGTTTCCCGGCCAATTTTACGGGCTTTCAAAGTCCCGATTTCCTCCAACTCCTTGAGATATTCCGCAGCTGTTTTTCTCTTGGCAATACCCGCCTCTATCAGAAACTTCCCCTTGGTGTATGGCTGACGAAAAAGCAGCTCGATGAGCTCCTTGGAGTAAACATGGCGGGGGAGTTCCTTACGGGCTTTTTCCATAGTCTCCTCCATCAGGTTCCGGATGGCGATAATGCGCTCGCGGGTAAACCCGGCGGTCTCTTCAACTGCTTCGAGCATAAAGAGAATCCACCGTTGCCATTGACCCTTTTCCGTAACCTCCCGAAGAAGGCGATAGTATTCGCTTTTGCGTTCGATTATTGCTTTACTGAGATAAAGCACCGGCAAATCAAGCAACCCCCGAAAGACCAGAAACAGGATATTTATTATTCGGCCGGTTCGGCCATTACCATCGGGAAATGGATGTATCGCTTCAAACTGGTAATGGATCAATGCCATTTTGATCAGAGGGTCTATATCGTCCTCAGAATGGATAAAATCCTCCAGATTCTTCAGCTTGTCCCGGATGATCGACTCACCTTCAGGTGGTGTGTAGAGAACCTTTCCGGTGGTGCTGTTTACAACCTTTGTCCCCGGCGTTTTGCGGATGCCCGCCTGGTTTTGCTTGATTGTCTGAACGATCCTGACAAATAGATTTGTAGACAACACCGGTCGCTTTTTCAGCGTATTGTACCCCCCCCAGAGAGCTTCACGGTAACGAAGCACTTCTTTGGTGGCAGCATCTATCTGACTTGTATTGGCGGTAAAGGCCCGGAACAAGGCATCATTGGTTGTGATGATGTTTTCAATTTCAGAACTTGCCTTTGCTTCCTGAAGAATCAGTGAATCGAGTAACATAGCCTGGTTGGGTATCGTCAGCCCGACTCCCTTAAGCTCGGCAAGGGCACGGTTTGCGGCGATGGCTCTTTTAAGGATAGCTTTTGTTTCAAAGCCCGACTCAGGAGGCAAAGGCGGAAGGCTATTGTAGGGTTTATCCGGATCAAATTTCATTTAACCTCCCCATATCCCAAAGCCTTCAGATTCTTCCTGATCGCGGCTTCAATCTGGTCAGCTTTGGCGAACTGCTCGTAAATTTTTGCCGTAAGTTCGGTCATCTTTTACTCGAAAGGTATGCCGTCGTCCTCAACTTTGGCCGCAGTTCTCAAAGCCGAGATTGCCTGCCAGCCGTCGATAAGGCCTTCATCCTTGCATACAGGGCAGAACCAGTGAATCCGGTCGTCTATCTCAAATTGGATTTTCAAAATGCCCTTGCACGATTTTCTCTCCGGCCGCCGCCAGCATTTTGGCGCGTCACCTCCTGATAAACCCCTGTCATGTAATGTTATCCAGGTTATGATCTCCGCAAGCTTTTTCACCTTGAGCCGCAACTGAGGCGCAGCCGGTCCGTCTTGCTGTTTGTTCAACCAGTGTCTTATGTCAATTACCCACATTTATCAGACCACTCCTTTCAACAAACTTGTGAGTTTCCGTCCTATAGCACCCTCCAACGGCCTGCTGTTCATCTCAGCCATTCCTGCCCCTCGTTTCCGAATCAAGTCTTTTCGCCAACTACAGAAGTCTCCATAGCAACACGTCTACATCCAGGACCACTGATTGTACTTTTGCCTCACTCACCTCACTCACCACTCACTATGTTTGAAAAAATGCCTATTTTACAGGTGCTTACAAATTCCAATTACAATTTTAACGAACCACTATCCCTTAACCAATTGAATTTATTCGAAAAAACGTTGGGACAGTAGTGATAGTCCGTGTATAAATGTCTTTTTGTCGTCATGCCCCGAAAACAGAAAACGTTCGGGGCATCCAGAATGCATTGAAGAGACTGGATTCCGGCCGCCTAAAGATACCGGTGCTTCCCGTGTGCGGCCTCTCCAAATGGCGATCAGGAATTCACCGATTTCGTCCCCGTATGTTCCGTCAATACGGAGCACATACCCCTGGTTGCTGTGGTGCCGCTCATCAAAAGACCGTAAGAGGGCGGATTCGGGGCTGAACAGCCCTGAGCCGTCCGCACCAGGCGATTATCCCTGCTCTGGAATTTTCTCTTGTCATCATTCTTTATTGTTTGTGAAATGTGTAGACCTGAACTTCTTTGTTTCCATGACCCCTCTTTGTTTCCAAAAACGAAAGCTCATTTTAATGAATGTCCCCGTTATTCGTGCTGATCTTCTCCGTCTTGTTTAGTTTCCTTTAGGTATTTTTCTAATTCCTTTCGTTTACCAGGGAATATTTCCTTTAGAATCTCGATGTCGTCTTCATTGACAGAGAATTCATCAGTATTCAAATCTTTTAGCTGTGCTTCCCCACCAATATTGTGTAGCCAAGTGGCTATACGACGTTTCATCTCGATAGATGACGAATTGAGGAATGCATTAAGCAGAGACTTTGCGAGCAGACTTTTTTCAGATGCGCTTCCAAATAATGCATTCGTCTCATCGGCAGATTCGATGACTGTATTTTGAGTTTTAGGAATGTTGTCAGCGGAGAAAAGAGTAGGGATAGCATTTAAATAGAATTCTTTTTCTACCTTCTTGCCCAAGTTTATAGCCTGGCTCCACAATCTATCCTTATGTTCATCAGGGGTCTTGCTATCTTCCAGGCACGTATGCAGAACTTCAGCACACATTTCGGCATTCATACTATCCAACCATATTGCCAAGGCTCGATCCGGTTCGTCTTCTGGCCCAATCATACTCTGAGACAAAATAAGAGAGGTTGCCTGTTGCAGTCTGTCTCTGGCCAAAAGAGGCACAATATGCTGCCATGCTACTCGAAGATCAGAAAAAGCATCGTCAGCTGAATCAATGCCCTCCATAAGCTTTACAATATCTGCTGGTTCTGGAGCCTCTTCAAATGATTTCAGGACTGCTAAGGAGGCTTCCCTATGATATGACCAAAGGTCGCACGCCAATTTTACGACGCGTGCAACATTTCCATCTCCAGCCACAAGACCAAGCTTTATCATCTTGGCCAATGAGAGCAGAATCCCATCCGTGTTTTCTTGCGCTGGATTACTTGTCGCAACTGTCAACCCATTATTGAACACTGTTGTCATGTTGATACCCGAGAGTTCTTCAGGCCAGTGGTCAGCAATTATTTTGTGCAACCAAGCAAGCCAAACAGGCTGGGATTGTGCATTATTAAATAGATGCTGGAGATTACCTCCAGCACTGCTATGTGGCTCGTTGTTGAGCATCATTACCATAGTCGGGAACAGCTTCTTCACAAAAGGCTCAAAGTCATTATGTCTATTTTGCAGCGCCTGGAATGCCTGCTGCATATGGGACTGCATTTCTTTCGTGGTATAACCTGCCGATGTCAGCGAATTGAAGAAACTGGCATACTTACGGGAAGCAACATCGTCTACTTCAGGGACAGTTAGAAGTTTATTAAGTTCTTGTAGAATTTGCTGTCGCTCTTCTTTATCCAATAAATCCTGAAAATGCCTTGCCAACCATGAGATCCCCGTATCTGGAAGCTCCGTAAGAAGATTGGATACCATATGGGTTATCACTTGGTGAGCCATATCCCTGGAGGCTTTTGTAAGAATATCGATTATTGCAATACAAAACTCGTCGGGTTCTTCGGTAAGAGAATATGCGATTGCTAAGTTTGCCAGCTTATCCAAGGCCTGCTCTTCAAGGTCGTTTGTACGCGTGGATGCAATCTGCAGTAGAATTTTTCCCCCTTCCTTCCACTGATCGATGCCCCATGAGCTCTCATCCTCCATATCTCTTAAAAGCCGGGTAGATAGTGATGCTACAAACGAAGAGATAAAGGTCCCGCCAGCACCATCCTTGTGGCGGTTTGCGTAATCCCAGGCGAAGGATAGAGCTTCCTCTGTTTTTACTGACACCATGCGCGTCAACTGCTCCCACAGTACTGGGCGGTCATCCTCGCCAGCTGACCATAAATTATCAAAAACAATCCGGCAGCGCTGAAAAGCTGCCGCAAGGTTGAGATCAGCTGTTCTTTCGTTCTCTATCTCACCAATTAAAAGATCCGTGTATTTACTGCCAAGTTTAGGGAGTAGGATATTCTGATATCGTTCCATCCATTGATCGAGAAGGCCATATGGAAGAGTAGCTGATTCTTTGCCTAAAGAGATTGTGCGTTCTAACAACCAGTCGCAGAATTTGTTTTGCGGTTCGGATGGAAGTCCGTGTCTATCCCAAACCGAAAGGGCCATAGATGCAATTGTTTCGGCCATGCGCTTGGCCTCATCAAGCGATGGAGGTTGCATTGTTTCCAAAAGCAATGAGAAACCGTGCGAATCTCCATATGCATCATCAATAAGCAATGCAACAATACATCGCTGATAATCTGGGTGGACCTTATCAAGGATTCTCGCGATTATTTCAACGCCTATGCGTGATCTGAAGTCTTGAGAGAGCTCTAGTTGGCGACATAATGGATGAAGTAATCTTGGTTGCGAAACGGCAGGAATCCGTTCAGAAATAGAAGCTACTACGGCGACGGCATGATTTCGTCTGGTTTCAGATTCCCCTTCGAGATCCTCGATGATATTTGCCAATAAAAGTGCGTCCTCTTCTGATATAGGCTTATTATCCTTATCGCGCCCAAACTCCTGTAGAACACCTATAGTATCTCCGGAGACGAGCGCGGCAACTATATTCGCCGCTCTACTGCCGTATTTACGAGTAACAGGATCTTGGGTTAATTGTATAAATGGTTGTATCGAGTCCGGCCAACGAAGTCCTCGTAAGCTGCCGACAAAGCGTCGAAGAGAAGTATGCTCGGGACGGAGTTCACTATCTTTACAATACTCAGACAAGAGATGTTTAGGCTTTGGTGGGAGGTCTTCAAATTGCCGACTTTGTTGCACAAAAACTTCAGTAAAATATCTAATTAGATCTGACTCTTCTTGTAGTTTGTTATAAAAGTGAGGATAGTTGACCTTTAAGGCACTTATGACTGCGAGAGTTACTGGGTGTTTTGTTATTGTCCCTTCAAGCAAGCCGCCAGCTCGCTGAGTGCCTGAGCCGGAATACTCACGTTTTTGGGCAAGCCACCAGGACTGGATAAAGGCATTTACTATCTGAAGAGCATTACGGGGACTTGAAACGTCAACATGAATCATACGGTCCACAACATTACCAATATGTCCACCATTCTTTTCGATTTCTTCTATGGTGTGCGATGCTGCTCCTTTTAGGTGACGAAGTGCAAAATTGCGCATATCCTGCTTCGGAAAGGGCGGGATTTCCAAACGGAACTGAAAAATACGGTCGAGATACTTTCTGGCATCGTCTCGTGTGATAACAGCACCAGGGAGGTCAGAATTCATTTGACGCCGTTTAAGAGCCTCAGCTATTCTGTTTTCATCGCACGAAATTACAAAAATAATACCCAAGACGTCTTGTGGCAGATCCATAAACACACGAATTGCATCAAGTCCATCAACCATTTCATGGGCGGACAAACGGTCCAAATCATCAACAAAGATTACGAGCCGTTCATAACTCTTGTGGCTTTTCTTGAACTTAGCAATCTGGTTTACCAGCAATTCCTCATATTCTTCTGCAGACGTTTTAGGCATCTCAATTCGAGTTGCTCTGGAATATCTCGGAATCAAGAAAGTCGCTGCGTCTCCCAAGTATTTCGTGGCGAAAGCACCTGCTAAAGAAAAAGAAAGAGATATAATCCCCAAAGCGGTGGGGTCATTGACACCGAGCCAGAATTTGGTGATCAACACCATGGAAAAAAGGATGATCAAGAAAACTGCAACAGGAATTAGATTCCACACTCCCTTTTCGTAAACCTCAAACCAGATATCTTTCCATGTTCTCGGCTTTAGAAAAGTACTCTTGATTTGATTATAAAGTTCGTCTTTGAGCGTTTGATCGCTACCCCCAAGCTCCAAAAACACGTGCCGTAGCAATGCACGTTTAATATCACTGCTGCCACCATATCGCCAAGCATTGAATGTGAGGGCCTTGATGCGTTGACTTCTCTTTTTCCCGCGAGAAGAAGTAGTCGCATCATCCTGCAAGTCCTTTAGATAGAGAGATTTGATTGTGCTCTTGCCAGTACCCCAAGGACCAAGCAGTCCAATACTATATGGTGGTTGATTATGCTCAGATTCGATTAAGCTCCTCAAAGCATTCGCGAAATCCTGGTGTCCGAAGGCATCATCAGCTTTCGCGGTAATCTCTCGATCCAGGATGCTCGGCATCAGCTTTGACTGTGGCATAATTACCCCGTTTCCTTTTAGGTCCTCTATCGGGTCCCTCTCCGTCCTTCTATTTGCTGTTCACGACAACAATTCATCAAGAGGCCGCTTTCACTCGAGTGTAGGTGATTGTTGTTGCCTTACATTTCCGTTTCGTCTGATCCAGGAATCCCAAGGTGAACTTATCCTCCGGTTTTTGGAATATGTCGAGTCCACGGCCCAAGATAATTCTCCACCCCGTGTCCGTTTCTATCCATCGGTCATGAAGATTGTTGTAGAAAAACAGGGGTCAACATTTGACATTTCTCTTTGTTGTACCACCTTAGCCGTTCTCTTTCCGCTATTTTGCTGTTATTAACTGCATTTTTAAAATGATAACCAAGGATTGGCTATGGCCGAATGTCAAATATTGAGACCTGAACTTATATATTGAAACTTCATCAGCCTTCACTTCTCAATATATTTCGAATTGTGCTGTTTAAGCCGGCCCGCCAGCCTTCGTTTCAAACTCCGGCTTGGTTCACCGGGCCGTAGCTCGAAAGATATTGAGAAGCGAAGGCTGGTGGAGGCGGTGGGAATCGAACCCACGTCCGAAAGCACTGCACTCAGGCTCCTACATGCTTAGTCTGTCTTTTGGTTTTCAGGCAATTGAGCCGCCGCCAGACAGGCTTCTCAATGCCTTATTCCTCTTTTAGTCTCGCCCAACACCAGAGGAAGGAATGTCAGGCCAGCCTGCTGATCGACACCTTTTCGGGATAGCAGACATCTCCCGAAAGATGCGCTGCTTTAATTAAGCAGCGAGTGCCAGTTCGTTGTTGGCGTTTGTGTTTTTTCCCGTCTTTATTCGTGGTGACGGAACCACGGCATGCAACCTGAGTCTCGTAACCCCCGTCGAATCCATACGCCCCCTAATCGTTAACTATCAATGCTTAAGTGCCCGTTCAATCTCACGCTTTGCCTCGCGCTCCTTTATCCGTTCACGCTTCTCGTAGAGTCTCTTGCCCCTTGCAAGGGCTACCTCTACCTTAACGTACGGCCCCTTAAAATAAATCTTCAATGGTATAAGGGAAGAACCCTTCTGGGCTGCCTGGCCCATCAGTCTCTGAATCTCTTTTTTATGAAAGAGCAACTTCCTCGTCCTTACAGGGTCATGATTCATTATATTGCCGTATTTGTAAGGACTGATATGGCAGTTCAGCAAAAAGGCCTCGCCATCCTTTATTATCACGTAGCTGTCCTGAAGGTTTGCCTTGCCTTCCCTCAGGGACTTGACCTCGGTACCGGTCAGTACAATGCCAGCCTCATAGGTCTCTTCTATGTGATAGTCGTGATAGGCCTTCCTGTTTTGACATACTACCTTCATTTATTATTATACCACAAAGAGTTTTTGGAAACACGGGCGGGTTGTGCCTGTTAGTCTGTCAGGATAATAGCTTGCCAGCCGGCTCGCCGGCATTCTCAGGAAAGCTTTTTTCTCAAAAGTTCATTAACAAGCTTCGGGTTTGCCTTACCCTTTGAGGCCTTCATTATCCGGCCTACAAAGAATCCCTGAAGCTTTGTCTCACCGCTGCGGTACCGCTCAACCTCAGCAGGATTTGCAGCCAGGACTTCATCTATCAACTTCTCGATCTCCGAGGTGTCGGTTATCTGGACAAGCCCCTTCTCTTTTACAATCGCTTCCGGGGCTTTACCGCTGCGGAACATCTCCTCAAACACGGTCTTTGCAATTGCACCGCTGATCGTACCGTTATCCATAAGCTTCAGCATGTCAACCAGATGCGCCGGGGTCAGGGGCACCCCTGATATCTCCCTGCCTGTCTCGTTAAGGAGCCTCAGAAACTCCGACATCATCCAGTTGCTCACTGCCTTTGGCTTGCCGCCAAGCCTGACCGCCTCTTCAAACCACTCGGCAACCGTCCTCTCCTCAGCAAGCATCCCGGCATCATAGTCCGGCAGCCCGAACTCCTCCGTATACCTCTTCCTCTTCTCATCAGGCAGCTCCACAAGGCCTGACCTCATCTCATCAATCCACTCCCTTGACACCTCAATCGGCACGAGATCGGGCTCGGGAAAATAGCGGTAGTCATGAGCCTCTTCCTTTGAACGCATTGACACGGTAATGCCTGCACCTGAGTCCCAGAGTCTCGTCTCCTGAATAACCCTGCCCCCCTCCTTCAGGATCTTTACCTGCCTCTTTATCTCATACTCAAGGGCCTTCTCAACAAACCTGAAGGAGTTTATATTCTTTATCTCCGCCTTTGTTCCAAGTTCATCAGCCCCAACCGGCCTTAAAGAGACATTGGCATCGCACCTGAGGGAGCCCTGCTCCATGTTGCCGTCACAGACTCCGAGGTATCTGAGGATGGCCCTCAGTTTCCTCATAAAGGCTGCGGCTTCCTTCGGTGTCCTGATATCAGGCTCTGATACAATCTCCATAAGGGGCACACCCGCACGGTTGAGGTCAACAAGACTGCCGTCTTTCTGATGTATGTTCTTTCCCGCATCCTCTTCCATATGAATGCGTGTTAAACCTATCCTTCGCTCAATCCCGTCAGTCACTATGTCCACATATCCATGCTCGCAGATGGGGAGTTCATACTGGCTTATCTGGTATCCCTTGGGGAGGTCGGGATAAAAGTAGTTTTTTCTTGCAAACCTGCTGTAAGGAGATATAGTGCAGTTCATGGCAAGGCCTGTCTTCACTACAAAATCCACAGCACGGCGGTTCAGAACAGGCAGAACCCCGGGCATACCGATACAGACAGGACAGGTCTGCGTATTATGGCCGGAGCCAAACCGGGTGGAACAGCCACAGAATATCTTTGTATCCGTTAAGAGTTGAGCATGTATCTCAAGGCCTATTACTACTTCGTATTCTGTTCCTTCCGACTTACGGCTTATGACTTCCGATGACATTGCATGTACCCTTTCCATTGCCGAATTTTTTTATTTCAGGTGTTGTTGAACCCGGCAATAATTTTAACCCCAAACCAGCTGATTTATCAAGTCATGGAATGAATAAAAAATCCGAGGGTTAAAAAAATCCATATTTATTTACCTTAAAACGGCAGGCTGAGTGCGGCAACCGGAGAGAAGCTCCGGCGGTGGATGGGACAGGGCCCGTGTTTTTCGAGCATCTCGATATGCATCCGGGTTGCATAACCCTTGTGTTTTCTGAAACCATAGGCAGGATAAAGGGAGTGAAAATGCTCCATCAGCCTGTCCCTGGTAACCTTTGCTATTATTGATGCCGCTGCAACCGAGGCACTGATACTCTCTGCCCTCGGCATGGAGACCTGCTTTATCTTCAGGGGAAGCTCCATTGCGTCTATTATCAGGATGCCGGGGGGATTACCGAGGTCCTCTATCGCCGTTATCATTGCCTGCTTTGTGGCCCTGTATATATTTATCCTGTCTATCTCATCAGGACCGATAACCCCTACCCCTATACCTTCAGCCTCAGTCAGTATCTCCCAAAACAGGGCCTCCCTCTGCTTCGGGCTAAGTTTTTTGGAATCCCTGAGCCCGGGGATCCTTACAGCAGGAGGCAACACCACTGCCGAGGCAACTACAGGGCCTGCCAGAGGCCCTCTGCCGGCTTCATCCACCCCGGACAGGGGATTGTAGCCCTGTGCACGAAAACGGTCGTCATAGGTGTAAGGATCTTCAGAGGCCACGATAGTTGCCCATCAGTATCAGCGTCTGAAAAGCTCTTTTTCCTTAACCTTGGCAGCCTTCCCCTTCTTGTCTCTGAGGTAGTAAAGCTTTGCCCTCCTGACATCTCCCTGCCTGATGACTTCAAGCTTCTCGATAACAGGTGAATGAACAGGAAAGATTCTCTCCACACCGATGCCGTGAGAGACCTTTCTGAGCATAAAGGTCTCCCTTATACCACTGCCTTTACGGCCTATAACAACACCTTCAAAGGGCTGAATCCTCTCCTTGTCTCCCTCTACAACCCTGACGTGGATCCTTACAGTATCACCAATATTGAATTGCGGAACCTCTTTCCTGAAAGCCTCCTCTACAGAGCTTACCATATTCATTTTTCTTCCTCCTTTATCTCCCTGATCAGTTCATTATCCTCTTCACTGAGGTTTACTCTCTGCAACAACTCGGGTCTTCGCTGAAGGGTATGCCTAAGCGCCTCTTTTCTCCTCCACCTTCTTATCAACTCGTGGTTTCCGCCAAGCAGCACATCGGGCACCCTCATCCCCCTGAACTCTACAGGCCTTGTATACTGGGGATAATCGAGCAGACCTGTTGTAAAAGACTCCTCTTCAGCAGACCTTGAGTCTCCAAGAACACCCGGCAATAATCTTGTAACGGCATCTATTATAACCAAAGCAGGCAATTCTCCACCAGTCAGCACATAATCACCGATGGATACCTCCTCATCCGACACCGCCCTTATCCTCTCGTCAAACCCCTCATACCTGCCAGCTATAAAGAGGATACGCCTCCTGTTTCCTGCATATTCCTCTGCAAGCGACTGGTTAAAAACCCTGCCACCCGGTGTAAGCAGCACTTTAAACCTCTCCTGCCCATCCCTGTTCAGATAATCCAGGGCATTAAATACCGGCTCGGGTTTCAGGACCATCCCTGCCCCGCCTCCGTATGGAGAATCATCAACCTGACGGTGTTTGTCCGTGGTAAAGTCTCTTATGTTATAGACATCCACACTGACAGCTCCCCGCTCTATTGCCCTCTTCATGATACTCTCCGAGAGGTAAGACTTTATTATACCGGGGAAAAGTGTCAGCACCTCAAATGTCATGGTGTCAAATATCCCGGGCTCATTCAAGAAGCCCCGCCTCCGGGGAGATAACAATCCTCTTGTTTCGTATGTCTATATCCCTGACAACATCCTTTATAGCAGGAATCAGGTACTCCTTCTCCCCCTCCCTGACAACATAGACATCATTGCTTCCGGTCTCGATTATGTCGGTCACCCGTCCGATATATTCACCGTCAACAGTAAAGACCCTAAGACCGATTATCTGATAATAATAATAAACACCATCAGGTAACGGGGGACTCTCCTCCTCCGGAACCATTAATTGCCCTCCTCGGAGGGCTGCGGCATCTTCAGGGGAGTTAATCCCGCGCAATTTCATAATGACTGTACGGCCATAGGGCTTGGAGTATTCAATGGTAAATTCCTTTATCTCGTCATCAAATTTGATATACACTCGAGATACATCATCAAACCTTTCCAGAGAAAAAGTGAGGGGCAGTACTATAAATTCCCCCTTCACTCCCCGTGATTTGACTATTCGCCCGATACTGACAAGAGAAGACATAGTTTATCCTGAAGATGGAAGATCTGACTTTACCGGCTTAAAGGCAGGAGCAAGGACACTGCCCCGGAAGGGGCGCCCCCCTTCCGGGTATATCATTCTTTTATTCAAGTTTTATTCGAGAATTTCAAGGACACAGCGTTTACCCATCTTGGTTCCCGCTGCAGAGAGGATTGTCCTCATCGCCCGTGCTGTTTTCCCCTGTTTTCCTATTACCTTACCAAGATCACTCTGAGCCACTCTGAGTTCAAGAACAGTGGTTTTCTCACCATCAACTTCCTGTACAACGACCTCTTCAGGTCTGTCAACCAAAGCCTTAGCCATAGATACCACTAATTCTTTCATCTTCTGCCACCTCCATCAGATTGATTCGGCTGCCTACAGGCCAGCCTTCTGTAATAGCCTCTTGACCGCATCAGTCGGTTGCGCACCACGCTGTAACCAGAACCTGGCCTTTTCCGTGTCAATCTTTATTTCAGAGGGGTCCTTCATTGGATTATAAAAACCCACGATCTCAATAAAGGCTCCGTCCCTTCTGGTCCTTGAATCTGCAACTACAACTCTGTAAAAAGGTCTCTTATGAGCCCCCAACCTTGTTAACCTGATCTTTACCAACTACTCACCTCCTGCATCTGACTATATTTAGCATACCGGTAATAGGGCATACAACCTTAGAATTTTAATATACCCGAGGGGGTAAAGTAAACCCTGCCCCGTTCAAAAGGGCATCGGCATGCCCCTGAATTTACCTTTTTTGCCCTTTTTGCCTTTAAACATCTTCAACATCCGCTTCATCTCCTTGTACTGCTTCAGCAACCTGTTTACATGGGTAACGGTTGTGCCGCTTCCAAGGGCAACCCTCTTCTTTCTGCTGCCGTTCAGTATATGGGGATTTCTCCTTTCCCGCGGGGTCATGGAGCTTATAATGGCCTCTATCCTCGAAAACTCCTTTTCATCCACCTGCACACCCTTCAGCTGTTTACCCATCCCGGGTATCATGGAGAGGAGGTTCTCTATCGACCCCATTGACTTTATTTTCAGCAACTGATCCCTGAGATCCTCCAGGGTAAAAGTCTCATCGGTAATCTTCTTCTGAAGCGCCTCAGCCTCTTTGACGTCAACCGCCTCCTGGGCCTTCTCTATAAAGCTGAGGACATCACCCATCCCGAGGATCCTTGATGCAACCCTGTCAGGGTGAAAGGGCTCTATCATATCTATCTTTTCACCAACACCGATGAACTTGATGGGTTTGCCGGTTACAGCCCTTATTGACAGGGCAGCACCACCCCTTGCGTCTCCGTCCATTTTTGTCAGTATTATTCCGTCTATGCCCGTCTGCTCGTCAAAACTCTTTGCAACAGTAACGGCATCCTGTCCTGTCATGGCATCAGCCACAAAGAGGACCTCATCCGGCTTTACCGCGGCCTTGACACCCTCAAGCTGACTCATCAGCTCCTCATCAATATGGAGCCGTCCTGCGGTATCTATTATAAGGATATCCCTTGCATCCAGCCGTGCCTTTTTCAGGGATGCACTGGAAACCGCTACAGGGTCCTTCTCATCCCGGGCAGAATAGACAGGGACGTCAATCTGGGCTCCCAATGTAGTCAACTGGTCAATTGCAGCAGGTCTCTGCAGGTCTGCAGCCACGAGCATGGGCCTCCTGCCCTGTTTTTTAAACAGATTGGCAAGCTTTGCCGCAGTCGTTGTCTTACCCGAACCCTGAAGACCGATCATCATGATTACTGTTGGGGGATTTGGAGCGAATAATATCCTTTCATTCTGACTGCCGAGGAGCTCGATCAACTCCTCATGAACGATCTTTACAACCTGTTGGCCGGGGGTCAGGCTCTCAAGAACCTCCTTGCCTATGGCCTTTTCCCTCAGTCGGGTGATAAAATCCTTGACCACCCTGAAATTAACGTCAGCCTCCAGCAGGACGAGCTTCAGCTCTCTGAGGGCAACATCAACATCCTCTTCCTTTAAAAACCCCCTGCCCTTGAGCTTTGAAAATATACCTTCTAATTTTTCACTTAAAGAGTCAAACATCTCCCCTCACTAACCTAAAAACTGGTCAATTTTTGCCTTGAGCTGGGGTTTTGGAACGGCCCCGACAATCTGCTCAACCTTCTCGCCATCCTTAAAGAACATAAGCGTGGGTATACCCATAATCTTGTATCTGCTGGCAATATCAGGGTTTTCGTCAGTATTCAATTTACAGACCTTGACCTTACCTGCATATTCCTTTGCTATCTCTTCAACAGTAGGTGCCACCATCCTGCAGGGGCCACACCATACCGCCCAGAAGTCCACCATTACAAGCCCTTTAAACCCCAACACTTCCTGATCCCAGGATGATGTTGTTACTTCTATAACGCCTTCAGCCATATGAACCTCCTGTCATGAATTTTTATAAGTATCTTAAATAGTTAATCAAGTTATTATATTTTTCGGAAAAAGAATTTGTCAAATAAGTTCAGATTATCTTCTTCAGTGTCTCTTCCAGTTCACTGAGTTTAAACGGCTTTTTAAGTGTAAGGACACCCTTGCTTCTGAAATCACTATCCATCTCAGGCGTGATATAGGCAGAACAGACTACAATATGAGGCCTTTTGCTCTTTTTGCAGAGTTGATCCACCAGAATTGAGCCATTGCCTTCGGGCATTTTCAGGTCAGTAAAGACTATATCAAAATCAAAGTCTTCCTTCCCGGTAATAACCATGGCATCATTAATATTTGAGACCGAGGTCACTTCATAACCCCACCGCTTCAGAGCCCTCTCAAGAAACCACCTTACAAGCTGCTCATCGTCAACCACAAATGCTTTCATAGCTCTCCATACAGGACAATGTCTGTTTGTAATCCTGAATAACCCCGCCTCTTTTTACATTCGAAAATCAAACCAAGCCCCTTCTCACTCAAGGAGGCCACCCTTCTGCATTCTATATTCTAACTCATCTCCCGTAATATTCAGAAGCCCTGCAGCCCGGCCCTGGTCTCCTCCGGTCATCTCAAGAGCCCTCTCAAGCAGTTTTCTTTCAAATTCCTTAATATCCACACCACCGGCCGGTATACTTATCTCAAGCTCCCCTGAACCGGATCGGCCGACTATGCAGTCAAATCCCTCAAAACCGTTCTGCAGGGACAGTTTAGTCCTCAACCGGCTCACCTTTTTTCGAAGCACCACGGTCTCAAATGCCTTTTTTATCAGGATATTCAGTTTGTCCATATTAAAAGGTTTTTCAATAAAGTCATAGGCCCCCATCGTGACAGACTTTACAGCGGTCTGAATATCTCCATAGGGTACGATCATCACGACAATGGCATCCCTGTCAAGCTCCTTTATCCTCTCAAGCACGGTCATTCCGGAGATATCCGGCAGATGGATATCGAGAAGGGTAATGTCAGGGCGTTCCTCCTTATACAGCTTCAATCCCTCTATCCCCTTTTCTGCAGTAATAACAGAGCATCCCTCCTTTTCGAAGTTCTGCTGCAGGGACCATCTCAGGAGCTTCTCATCATCTATTATCAATATCCTGGCTTGCTTCAAGGGAATCTCCTTTCACACTATACTCCGAATCCATTGATAAATGGTTGTTGGAAGCAATATGACAGACTCTTCACTCATTCTCGTCCCGGCCATCCGTCCGGGACTCCGAGGTAAGTATCAACGGATACTTAAAACCGTTCAGAGCCTGTCATATCGCTTCTTTCCCCATGATTGAGGCTTTTTATCACTATCTCCTGGTATAGTTTACTCTATTATAATATCCACTATCCCAGGGCTCCATAACTGTGAAGACCGGACAGTAACAGATTAACACCGAGATATGTAAAAACCACGGTAACAAAACCCACAACCGCAACCACTGCCACCTTCCGCCCCTTCCAGCCCCTCATAAGGCGGGCATGCAGGTAAAAGGCATAAACAAACCATGTAATGAGTGACCACGTCTCCTTCGGGTCCCAGCTCCAGTATACACCCCAGGCCTGATCAGCCCAGATGGCACCAAAGATGAGCCCACCGAGGGTAAATATGGGAAAGCCTACAGCTATAGTCTTATACGTCAGTTCATCGAGCAGATCAGTGGTTATACTGAAGGCAGCCACTATCCTCTTTAACAGATAGCCGTATCTCCAGACCAGGGCAATAATAACTACGGACCCGATCCAGCTTGTCAGTGACACCGCAGCTGAAGCGCTCTTGAAGGTTGCCCTGAAGAGGTAGCTCTTTATTACCTCGGAATTAGTAGCCAGAACGTGATACTTAATGAAATCAAGACCCATGGCTGAAAGCAGGACAATGAGGACGCCAAGTGAAACCGTCCAGAAGATATAGGCCGGCTCGGTCCTTTCTTCAGTCTTCTCTATCAGGTACATAAGTGCCGTGCCAAAGGATAGGCCGAATGCGGCATAGGCAATAAAGCTCATCGTGACATGTGCAAGCAGCCAGTTGCTCTGAAGCGCGGGCATGAGTGGCTGTATCTCCTTAGACATGCCTGTCATCTCTATAAAGGCCAGCGCCAGGCCTGCCACAGGGGTTATAAAGGCACCGAAGGAGCGGTTCCTGTATTTAAACTCAATAACAAGATAACCAAGGATGAGGCACCAGACAAAAAATATAAGGGATTCATAGAGGTTTGAGACAGGCGGCCGCCAGAAACTCCTCAACCCCATTTCATAACCCTCAACCCATCTCATCAGAAACGCAGCGGTCTGAGCCACAAAACTCGCCACAGTTATACCTGTGGCAACCACCCCTATCCCTCTCTTCCTGAAGACCAGGTATGAAATATATGCAACCATCGAGAGCATATATCCAATAGTTGCTATACCAAAGAGCACCGAACTATCCATCTGCTTCTCCTGACAGGCCCGCTATAAACCTCTCGATCTTTCTTTCAAAGGACGGTCTGTTCTTGCTTGCTGTGGCAAGCACTGTGACCGTACTGTGCCTGCCCTCGCTTCTGACCAGGACCCAAATCCTCCTGTGGCTCATGAAAAAGGCCATGTAAAGGCCCAGAGTCATTATACCACTTCCAAGATAGACCAGCCACACGCCGGGGTCCTTTCTGACCTGCAATCCCGTATATTGAACCCCCCAGTAGTCTACAAGCTCTACCATATTGCCGTCAGGGAGACGCCACGTTGCAGGAAAGCGCCTCAGTATCCACCCTGCATACTTTGCCTTGCCCCCCTCTGAAAATTCTATGTAGACGGCAGGGTTGTTCATCATATCCGAATACGTAAAGGTCTTCCCTGAATTATCCATGGCAAGGGCAGGACTGAAGTCCCTGATTGTGCCAACAATCTCTGTGCCTGGTATGACAAAGGACTCACCGGGCATCCTGTTAACGGTCACTGCCTTGCCACTGCTGCCCCTGATTTTCAGAATAAAATATCCCTGTGCATCGGGAACCATTCCATAATTCGACTGGTAAAAAGTATACCCCCCATACCTTAGTGGAGAGTTAACCTCCACAACCTTTTTCAGGACCTCTTTTCCGTCCCTGATAACAGTAAGGCGGCTTCTGTAAACCTTCGGCATATCCGACATATCATAGAACTCAACATCAAAGTCATCACACCTGATGGCAAAGCCAAGCTTATGCTCGGTATCATCCCTTGCATATGCAATATCAGAGATATAGCCCTCCTGAATGGGCAAATAACCCCTGAAGCCAAAGAATACTCCTATCACCGCACCCAGCATAATGACGATGATGCTGAGGTGTGTTATATAGACACCGAGCCTTGAGTACCTACCCTTCTGTGAATAGAGCTGGTAACCTCCGTCCTCCATGGCACTCTCTTCAGCATTGAACCCCAGGGATTTAAGCACCTGCACGAGTTTTTCCCTTATAGACGCGGGGGACCCCTTTAGCTGTACGTTCTTTCGTATGGGAACGGTCATGGCCATCAGTGGAGAGAGCGGCTTCAGCGGTTCGCTGACGAGTTTCCATATTCGGGGAAGCCTGTCAAGAGAGCATATAATGAGGTTTGCTGAAAAGAGGGCAAGAAGGGCCACGAACCACCACGAACGGTACATATCCATAAAACCGAGGGTCTCGAAAACCCTGTATGCTGAAGGGGCAAGGGAGTCTCCGAAGAGCCGCTTCAGGAGTATCAGGTTCTTTTCAGGCTCTCCTCCCTGCTCAATAACAGTACCAACTATGGAAGAGAGGGCTATAAGGAAAAAGAGCACGACAGCAAGCTTTATCGATGCAAATAAATCCCATATCCGGTCAACAAAGCTCTTTTTCCGTTCTGTCATCTGCTCCTGCTCTCCTCTCAACACGCCTACTTAATACTAATATTTTCCATAAACTTCTAACAAGTAAGCCCCGTTCGTCAAAATCAACCACTTAAGAGCTTGCTGCCAAGCCCTTGTTTTGTCTCCCTGAACTTGATCCTTGTCATGCTGAACTTGATTCAGTATCTCTCCGTTTCCGTATTCATTTGTAAGGGTAATAATTAAAGGTTAATAATAACAGGAAACAGGAAAAGGAACACACCCCTTAATCCCCTCTTGATAGAGGGGAAAATCCTTGACGATACCGGCCTCACCAGGATAAACAAAACGAGATAATGGGTGGGAAACAAGTCTAACTCCCCTCTAAAAAGAGGGGGCAGGGGTGTGTAAAAAGCATGGAAGTGGATAAAGGGCAGAAGAGAGGTTTTGCCGGCAGATCATACCTCTATCTTCCCGCCATGGAATTGCCCCATCAATGCCGCAAAAACAAAAATGGGAACGTATCGGAACTCAAGATGTGAAAACACCCGAAGAAGAAATATAGCAGGAATGGGGATATGTATATACATAAACCACTTGAAGGAGAACTTCCTTGATCTCACCCTGAGGGAACCAAAGGGAAGATTAATCAGATAGGTAAACAGAAAGAGCCCTATTACAAGTGCCACCTTTGATTGTGATAATATATCCATAATCAGCAGTGTCCAAAACAGTATAAAAAGTGTACTGACTGACTTGCCATCGCCTGCAGCCTGAAAATATCAGTCAAAAAGCCTCACCAGTTGTTCAGTCTTCTTCTCTATGCCCTTTGTCAGGTCTTCCTGTTCCTTCCTGTATCTGTAAAGCTCGTCAGCTATATCCAGTGCTGCCAGTATTGCAGCCTTAAGAGGTACGGTGTTTGGCCCTTTATCGTAAATCTCCCTGATTCTTTCGTCAACGAACCGGGCAAGTTCCTGGATATGCTCATCAGAAGCGTCACCCTTAATCCTGTATCGTTGCCCCAGTATGTTTACCTCAACACTGCCCATTTCCCCTCACTACAGCTCTATGCTTTCCAGTTCGCTGAGCAACTCCTCGATCTGTCCCTTTACAGACGTTTTTTCCGTTCTGAGACTCTCGATCTCCACATTCTTTTCATTCAGCAACGCTTCGAGTTCTCTCACTTTGTTCTCAAGAGATATCTTCTCTTCTCTCAAAACCCTTACCTTCTCAATAGCCGATACTATCTTCTCGTCAAGATTCCTCAAAGTCTCCAATCTGCATACCCCCTTATCGTCATTAAATAAAGAATTCATTCGAGGCACTGCCTCCGTGTAACGTTTTAAACACATTAAATTAAAATACGTAACAGTTCAGCTATTTTCAGACAGGATTAACAGGATACCCTTAAAATCCCGTCTAAAACTCTTTCCAAATACCGTTTATCCTGTCAAACTTTTCACTGGTGCACTGCTCCTAAAATACCAAAAATCACATGGAGATTTCCACCCTGCCTGATAAACAAGGTGTCATGATTCGGTTTTTCTGTTCAATTTCCGCTCCCCAGCCTCCCTTTTAAGCCATCCGGCTATCACCCTCTTCATTGCCTTTGCATTATAACCATGCCAGCGCTTACGCTCTTTCCTGTCAGATAACAGGGCATCCTTGAACCGCTTGAACGAACCGGCGCCGTCAAGGGCGCTCCGGAGGGAGTCCCTCAACTCCGGGTCTGCCACTGTATCTATAAAGCTATTCATTACATTAAACGCCTCCTCAGCGCTCCTCTCAGGTATACGGAGATACCTCTCCTCATCCATCAATACTGAGAGTGCAATATCCAGGGCATCCTCAGATGAATCAGGAAGTTCTGCATCAAGATTCACCTCGCTGTCAAAGACTACATCTTTTTCATAATCCGGTGAGGTCTTGCCGTATAGTGTCATCAATGCCTCGTTTAAGTCGCCAACTGAAAGGACAACCACCTTGAAGGTCTCTAAATCGAGAAAATAGTCGAACCAGTCCCTCTTTACGTCCTCCATAGCCTTCTGAATTTCATTATAATTTACCGGGATATTCTTGTTCATGGGAAAACACGGCCCTTTTCTGTTAACATAGATTGTTGAAATAATAAAGTATATCTCAGACCAGGATTTTCTGCATTTTCTATTATAATAAATTATAAACATACCGGAGGAATTAGTAAGATGGGCATCATAGAAAAGGTTGCTTCTTTCTTTGACCAAAAAACTGAAGAGCCCGTGCCGAGACTTGGAAGAAATGATATCTGCTGGTGCGGGAGCGGAAAAAAATACAAGAGGTGTCATCTTGAAAAAGATGACAAAAAAAGGGCCGGACAGAGGACTGCAGCATGCAAAACATCCTGACAGAGCAAGACAGGGTGAGTATCACCTGCAGGTAGGGATATATGGGAGAAAAAACAGTTTTTCAGCCACTCAGCAGCAAGGACAGGAGGTCTGTAATACTTTACAGGACAGGCATAGTCCTGTCTGCAATACTCCTTGTCCTTGGAGCCTTTCTCTTCATCAGGGACTATGCAGGCGGGGACTGGCAGAAGCCGGGTTCATCCCTGCGGGGATATGGTGTCACTTTCTACATACTCGCACTCTATCTTGCAGTTGGCATGAGCGTCTTTTTCATCCACCTTTACATTGCAAAGTTCAGGAAATTCCTTAAGAGACTGTATTACGTCTCGCTTGCTGCTCTGCTTATCCCCCTCGTTGCAGGCAATGGCGATATAGGTTCCGTGATCTTCGGCACCGGCTACGGCCCCCTATTCCTGCTACCCCTTTCCGGATGTCTTGGTTTTATTACGGCAAAAGAAGCATTCTGCTTCAGGCTGAACGAGGGCTACCTCCTGGCCATCATCATGCCGATATATATCCTGCTCCTCTCTGTAAGAGTCATGAGCCCCCGGGGGGCTGCTTTCGGGCTTATTCTGATAGCCGGACTTATGGTGCTCTTTACAATAAGAAAGGTCCCGATGCCCATGCACTTTGATATAGGTGACAAGTCTGCATATGAGCCATAGAACGCCTGGAGGCCCGATATCCGGGTACAGGGTGCATCTTGTTTTAATAACTATGGTAAAAAATGCTATAATTTACAGATGGAAAATCTAAACCTTAAAGGCATCATCCCTGAAGTTTCAGACAGGATAACCCCTTTTGTAGAGGATATCATGAAGGGAGACTCCAACAATCTGCACTCTTTTCATATTGTCGGCAGTGCCCTCACCCCTGATTTCAACAAAAAGACCTCTGATATCAATTCAGTGGTTGTTCTTAAAGAGATGAATCTCGGGTTTGTCAAATTCCTGGCGCCATTGGGCAAGAAATACAGGAAAAAAGGTGTAGCAGCGCCATTGATTATGACCCCGGAATATATAAAAACATCCCTTGATGTCTTTCCCATAGAGTTTTTCAACTTCAAACTGATACACCACACGGTCTTTGGTGACGACATACTGGCAGGACTGGAGATTGAAGACAAGGACATCAGGCTTCAGTGCGAAAGGGAGATAAAGACAAAACTCATCTGGCTGAGACAGGGGTATATCTCCTCTCTTGGAGACAAAACGCTCCTCAGAGAGAAACTTTCAGAGTCAATTACAGGGTACATCCCCCTCTTCAGGGCGATTATTCATCTGCTCGGCAAGGAGCCTCCTGTCAGGAGTCATGATGTGGTGGTTACACTTCAGGAAATGACATCCATTGAAACAGGCATATTTGAAAAGATGCTGCTGCTTAAAAGGAACGAACTCACCCTCTCCATGGATGAACTGACTGCCTTCTTTGAAGAATACTACGCTGGCACAGAGAGGATAGGCAAGATTATCAATGACCTCCATACGTAGAAGCATAGTCCTGTCCCTCATCACGCTGCTCTGTCTGACCTCAGTCTCCTGGGCATCCACGCCAAAACCTCCGGCAACGCCACGAAACTATGTGGTTGACCTTGCAGGCATTATCAGGGATGACGTGGAGAGAAAGATGGATAACTATCTCAGGGAGCTCGAGCAGAAGACTACAGCCCAGATGATTGTACTGACTGTCCAGAGCCTTGACGGAGAGAGCATTGACGGCTTTTCCCTCAGGATAGCGGAAAAATGGAAACTCGGACAGAAGGACAAGGACAACGGTGTCCTCTTCACCGTTGCATCCAAGGACAGGAAATACCGCTTTGAGATCGGATACGGACTCGAGGGCATACTGCCGGACAGCCTTGTGGGCTCCATCGGCAGGCAATACTTAGTCCCGTATTTCAGAAAAGGGGATTATTCTACAGGCATATATGCCGCTGTTGTTGCAGTGGCCCAGGAGATCGCAGGCAGCAAGGGCGTTACGATAACAGGAATGCCCACGGTCAGGGTTTCAGGTAACAGGGCCGGCAAGAAGATGGGTCTGCCCGGTATAATACTGACTGCCGTCTTTCTTATCTTTGCCGTCATACTCTTTATAAAAAACCCCAGGCTCTTTCTGCTCCTCCTTCTTTTTTCAGGTGGTGGCCGCAGAGGGGGATGGTCAGGCGGAGGGGGTTTTGGCGGCGGCGGTGGCGGCGGCTTTGGCGGTGGCGGGGCCTCGGGGGGATGGTAGCGATTGACGATTGGCGATTGACGATTGATTATTTACTATATACTATTGAAGATTTACTATTTACAGGAGGTTGTAGATGAATAAGGGATTAAAGATATTTCTGATAGTACTTACAATCTTTCTGCTCTCTGCATCAGCTGTTGTTGGTTGGGGGATTGCACAGTACAACAGGGTGATTACCATGGATGAACAGGTCACGGCACAGTGGGCCCAGGTTGAAAATCAGCTCAAGAGGCGGTATGACCTGATCCCCAATCTCATTGAGACAGTGAAGGGATATGCAAAACACGAAAAGGAGCTCTTCGAGAATATAGCAGAGGCGAGAACCAAGTATTTTCAGGCCAAGACCGTTGGACAGAAGATTCAGGCCTCCCGCGGGCTTGAAGGTGCACTTTCAAGGTTACTCCTTCTCAAAGAGAGCTATCCGCAACTGAAGGCCAATGAGTCCTTCCTTAAGTTGCAGGACAGTCTTGAAGGAACGGAGAACAGGATTGCTGTTGAGAGGAAACGTTACAATGACGCTGTCCGTGCCCTTAATACATACAGGCGGACTGTATTTGGAAGGTTCTTTGCCTCTCTGGCAGGAGTGGGCGAGGCACAGTATTATGAGGTTCCCACTGCCCAGAAGGAGACACCCAAGGTAAAGTTCTGATGAGTCAGGAGGTGTCGCTCGGTTTTTCGACATGCCCCAATGATACGTTTATCTTCCACCCCATAGTCCACGGGAAGATAGATACAGGAGAGATTGTCTTCAGGGAGAGGCTCGGGGATGTGGAGGAACTCAACCAGATGGCCCTGAGGGGAGAGCTTGACGTAACAAAGGTCTCCTGCCATGCGCTTGGCCATCTGCTTAAAGACTATTGTCTCCTGCGTTCAGGGGGTGCCCTTGGGAAGGGATGTGGTCCCCTCGTGGTTGCCCGGGAAAAGATAGGGATAGAGGAGCTTAAGGGCAAAAGGATAGCCATACCGGGAAGACTGACAACCGCCTTCCTGCTGCTCTGCCTCTACGACCCTGAATTTGAAGGTCACGCGATACCCATGCCTTTTCATCGCATTATGGAGAGTGTCAAGACCGGAGAAGCCGATGCCGGGCTCATAATCCATGAGGGACGGTTTACCTATCCCATGTATGGATTGACAGAGGTAATGGATTTAGGGAAGTGGTGGGAGGAGGGAACAGGTCTGCCCATCCCCCTTGGAGGGATTGTTGCCAGGAGGAGTCTCGGCAAGGAGATGACAGGAAGGATTGAACGCCTCATTTCAGAGGGAATAAAATACTCCAGGTCTCATCCGGAGGAGCCGGTGAAATACATCAGGCTGCATGCACAGGAGATGTCCGACAGGGTAATAAGGCAACACATTGAACTCTACGTCAATGAGTTCAGTACAGATGTCGGGGAAGAAGGTCAAAAGGCGGTTGAGACCCTCATTGTCAAGGCCCGAAAGAAAGGGCTCCTGCCTGAAACAACCATACCTGTGTTCTGTTAATCCATGTGGTTTCAGGAAGCAGAAAGGCTATTTATACTCCCTGTAGCCAAGATACAGTGGTGGCTCCTGAGTGAGGTCAAGGAGGAGCTCGGGGAAGTCTTTGGCAAGGAAACCATTATAGCAGACGAGATGCCCCCCCCTGTTGAGGTATTAAACAGGGACAGGGGCCAGATCTACTCAACAGGTTTAATCGAGGCTATTGCGAACAGGTGCTATAATGGAATGGTTCTGGGAATAATAGATTTCGACCTTTTTGTACCAAGCCTCAATTTTGTCTTTGGCGAGGCAGACCCCGCAGAGGGGGTTGCCGTAGTATCGATTACAAGGCTGAAAGAGGAGTTCTACGGCAGGGGGGCTGATCAAGGGCTGCTGCTGCAAAGGACACTAAAAGAGGCAATCCATGAAATGGGCCATCTCTACAGTCTCAAGCACTGCCCCGACCCGCGATGTGTAATGCATTTTTCCAACTCTATCGAAGAAACCGACAGAAAATCAAAGGAATTCTGTCCTGTTTGCATCAAGATTTTGAGGAATCTTTGAAGTTTTTTTAATTTTTTTTAAAAAAAACCATTGCTTTTTCTTCCGGATTTTTATATAATGGTAAACATACCTACCAGACCCTTTCTCCGCCCCCTCGAGATTGGGTCAAACCCCCGGCCCCCATCTCTTCCCTCCGAGATGGGGGCCACTTTATTTAAGGTGCCATCCTGCAAGTAGCTGAATCAACACAGAGGTTTATATACGAACTCCGGGGTGCGGAATCCGGAATCCTTGTCTAACCCGGTCAACAAATGTTAGACTTGATGTTAATCAGAGGCCTTTCCCCTGCAAGAGAAAGCCGACTTTATAAATAAACCCCTCAGGACATATAATTATTCCGGAAATAAATAAGAGAAATACCCGATGAGCGGCATAGAGAATCTCCTCGACCATAAGTTATTCTTTTTTATCAACAGGTCCCTCTCAAATCCACTCTTTGACACATTTATGCCGTTCATCACTGACAGGGCTTTAGCTCTGTTACTCCCTGTTGTTTTTTTTATCTTCTGGCAGGACAGAAAGAAGGCCCTACTTGCGATAATCCTCGGCCTTTCAGCCCTTGCACTCTCGGACGGGCTTTCAAACATCCTGAAGCATTACTTTGAGCGTCCCCGACCCTTTGTAAACCTGACGGATATCATGGTGCTGGCTGGCAGGGGAAAGTCCTTTTCAATGCCCTCAGCCCATGCCGCCAATACAGCCTCTGTCGCCACGGTACTGATCTACATGTTATCAACGCTGCGTTCAGGAAGGGCCTCATTATCTTCATCTGCCTCCTCCCTTATCACTATCCTGAGTGGATACCTTGTTGTTGTGGCCTCCACCATTGCATTTTCAAGGGTATACATAGGTGTGCACTATCCATCGGATGTGCTTGCAGGCATGGCTATAGGCATCCTGACAGGCCTGTTTATAATCCTCGTCTTTGTAAAAACAGAGAAATACTATAAAATCGCCCCTTATCCGACTGTGCTCGGCGTTGTGCTACTGGTGATGAGCCTGTTCCGGATTTACTATATCTTCGTGGGTCCACTTGACCTCAGCCCTGACGAGGCACAGTACTGGGACTGGTCACGAAGGCTCGATCTGAGCTATTACTCCAAGGGGCCTGCAATAGCCTACATTATTGCCATAGGAAAGACATTCCTGGGAAATACGGAGATAGGGATAAGGCTCCCGGCGGTCTTCTTCAGTCTTTTCAGCAGCCTGGTGCTTTATCAGATGGGCAGGGATATGATGAAGAGGGAAGCACCTGAAGGCTCAGACATGCCGGAGGTTGCAGGGCTCCTCTCAGCACTGCTGATACAGATAGTTCCCCTGTTTTCAACATACGGGATAGTGATGACCATTGATTCACCCTTTATATTCTTCTGGACCATCTCCCTATACCTCTTCTATCTTGCACAGAAAGACTGGCCCGAAACAGGAAAGACAAGGCTCCTGTACTGGGCCCTGGCAGGGCTGACTGTCGGCATAGGCCTGCTGGTAAAATATACAATGTCATTTTTCTATCTTTCGGCCTTTCTCTATCTCATCACGGACAGGAAGAGGAGGGGACTCCTTGCGCATCCAGGGCCATGGCTGTCGTTTCTCATAAGCATTTTATGTTTTGTCCCTGTACTGATCTGGAATTCACAACACAACTGGGTCACTTTTCTGCATACAGCCGGTCAGGCCCACCTTGCTGACGGCTTCAAGCTAACCACAGGACGTTTCCTTGAATTCATCGGCTCTCAATTAGGAGTGGTTTCCCCTGTTTTCTTCGTATTTATACTTATCAGCCTATTTGTCCTCAGAAAGAAGAATTCAGACGGAAGCCTTCTCTTCTGGTTTTCCATCCCGATTCTCCTCTTTTTCTCTCTGAAAAGCCTGCAGGGCAAGGTGCAGGCAAACTGGGCACTTCCGGCATACATTGCAGGGTTTATCTCCCTTAGCATCTATACAGTAAGATACTGGCATGGATTCAGGAAATCCGTCAGGGCCTTACTTGTAGCCGGAGCCTTGATATCCATCGCCATTACTGCAGTAGCCCATTACCCTTCGGCCATTAGCCTTCCCCTCAAGATGGACCCGACGGCAAGGCTCAGGGGCTGGAACGAACTGGGAAAAGAGGTCGGCAAAATCGCTGACGAGATGAAAGCCCCATACTTTATATTTTCCGACAGATACCAGGTTACCTCGGAGCTCGCCTTCTATGTGCGGGGAAACCCTGTAACATACAATGTAAACCTCGGCAGGAGGATGAACCAGTACGATCTCTGGCCCGGGTTTTACGACCTGAAGGGATACAATGCCATATTTGTAATGACGGGAGACAACCCCCTGCCCAAAAGGATAGGCCGCGCCTTTGAAAGATGCGACAAGAGGCTATATACCGTAAGAGAGGAGACAAGGGTATTGAGGGATTACAGCATCTTCGAATGCTATGGATTCAAGGGGATGGAGAGAAAGGCAGCGGATAATTTTTGATCCTACGCGGCAGTAGTTCTAAAATTGATATAATTCTCCCTTTTTTCTTAGTATTTCCCTGCGTCTTTCATAGTCAGGCATTATCATGCCAACGTATCTCCAGAACGATTTCGAGTGATTCCTGTATTTGAGATGGCAAAGCTCATGGACTACCACATAGTCAACAAGGCTCATGAGTGCCATTATAATTCTCCAGTTAAACCTTAAAACCCCTTTTGTACTGCAGCTACCCCAGATTTTCTTCTGGTCTCTAATAAACACACCAGGTACTTTCAGGCCCATTTTGTTAGCGTGTATTTCAACACGTTCGGGAATGCGTCTTGCTGCCTGTATCTTATACCATTCAGTTATTGCATCCCTGATCTCTTCAGGAACTTTCCCGTTTTTACCTACCGGATTCATTATGACCTCAAGACGGCCCCGATACATCCGCACAACGGTTTTCTTTACATCTCTGTCTTTCAGTATCTTGAGTCTCATGTGACACCCGAGATAATAAAATGATTCGCCACTTACAAATTCTTTTTTTAGTTGTTGCGAAACATCATTTAGAGACCCCAGTTTTGTAATGATCCATTCTGCTTTTGATTTAACTACGTGTGTAAGTCTCGAACAGGATGTGTTAACTGGTGCCCTGACAAAGACTTTTCCGTCAGGTTCTATGGAGAGGGCAATCGTCTTCTTGCGTCGGGCACTGCGGATTACTGAAAATCTAATCGTTTTCCGGCCAAAAATTACTTTATTCATCTTCCAAGTCTCACCCTTGCCAGTTCCATCAACCCAGTTGTCAGAGGCTCTATTTCATCCGGTTTATAGCCTGCCGCCCTCAGATGCCTCTTGATCTGTCTCCGCATTTGGCGCTGAACATCCTCTTTATGTATCCAGTCTATTACTGCAAGCTTTTCAAGGGATTCCAGGATTAACCCTGCCAGTTCTTTTTTAGGTTCTTTGTCTTCCCCATAGGAAGCATGTTCTTCATCAGACCTCAAAATACCGATATCGTTCTCTTCTTTAGATAGAAGGTTGTAGAAAGCAAGCTCTGCCTCTGACATTCCCATTGTCTCAGCAACCCTATGGACATTTATTATTTCGTCCTTTATTGTCTGCAGGAGCTTGAGCTGCCGTGCAGCATCTATCCTCTCCTCTCTTTTTTCCTCGATTATCTTTTCAACACGTTCCTTCAGGGACTGGTAAAACACAGGGTCTTCTTCTAATCTTACAGAAATCTCGTGTCTTATGGCATGTTCCATCTCGCTCGCCTGTGCCTCTGTTGACGAAAGCCTGGATACCTCTTCATCAAACCTCTCCGAGAATATTGAGACAGGCTCAAGGAGCCGGTCTATACCAGAGACCTGAATATGTTCCTCAATGATTTTGCGTACCTTTTCTCTGCATCCTGAGAGGTCAAGCCTCGGGTCACGATAGCGGGTACGGGCAGCATTACGAACATTACCCAGCCACTTGAGGTCTTTTATGTACGGAAGGGCTGAAGGGTCAGGTAGAAGCATATCCATGCTCTGTGTAAATCTCCTGAAGGAAATATCAAACTCAGCCCTTACATCCTCCGGCTCAAGCACCTTTAGACATGCCTCCAGGTCTCCCCTGTCAATCCTGTCAAAAAAACGCAGGGCTGCCCTGTGGCGGCTCTCAAGCCGGGGCAGTTCATCAGATTTCGGACGCATTACACCTTTGATATCCTCTGGATGGAATATGCCTAAGGCATCCTGTAAAAACCGTGATATCCCCCAATAATCCACCACCAGCCCGTAATCCTTGCCTTCAGCAGTCCGGTTTACCCTCGCTATAGCCTGAAGTAAGGTATGTTCTTTAAACGGGCTGTCCAGATACATGACCTGCTCAACAGGGGCGTCAAAACCTGTAATCAACATATCGCACACAATGAGTATGGCAAGGGAATCATTCCTGTCCTTAAATCTCTCAATAAGTTCCTGCTGTTTTTCCCTGCTGAGATGGTATTTTGCCAGACGCTCAGGGTCATTGTGATTTGCAGACATTATAAGAACAGATTCGGGAGCCCCAAGTCTGTCAAGGGTTTCCTTGTAGGTAACTGCCGTGTCTCTGTTTACAGCAACAACCTGTGCCTTAAAACCATTTGGATAGATGTATTTCTCAAAATGCTCTATAATGTCCAGACATATCCGTTCGATTCTCCTGAGAGCCCCGGCAATAGCCTCATGAGTTGCGTATTTCTTCTTGATCTCTTCCCTTTCCTTATCTGTGTAATCTTTAAATACCCTTTCAAAGATGGTATCAAGGGTTTCACCCTCAACCCTGAGATTCGGGAGACGGCTCTCATAATATATCGGGACTGTTGCCCTGTCCTTAACAGACTGTTCAATCGTGTAGGTATGGATGTAGGGACCAAAGGTCTGGATGGTGCTCCTGTCTTTTTTATCAATGGGTGTTCCTGTGAACCCTAAAAAACAGGCATTGGGCATTGCCCTGCGCAAGTTTGCCGCAAGACTTTTATATTGCGTTCGATGTGCCTCATCAACCATGACAAACAGGTTCCTCTCTTCGGTAAGTACTGGATGAAGCTTACCCGTAGCCTCCTGAAACTTCTGAATAGTGGTCATGATGGTCTTCCCCTGTCCTGATGTGAGCAGCTTACGAAGGTCTGTCACGCTTTTAGCCCTCTCAGGATTTGGGAACCCACACCTTTCAAATGTACCGCTTATCTGTCTATCAAGGTCAACTCGGTCAGTAACAATCACAATTACAGGGTTTTCAAGCCTTGCTATACGCCTGAGTTTGACAGTTAGCCAGAGCATGGTCAGGGATTTACCTGAACCCTGAGTATGCCAGATTATGCCACCACGCCTTGCAGGGCTCTTTGCGGAAAGAATCCTCTCTATAGCCCTGTTTGCAGCGATAAACTGTTGATATCGTGCAAGTTTCTTAACCGTACTGCCTCCTGCAACCTCAAATACAATGAAGTTCCTCACAATATCAAGGAGATTGTCGGGATAAAGCATCCCATAAAGCAGAACATCCTGGGGTGAGGGAATTCTTCCAAGCCTTTTTTGCAGGTCATCAAGGGTCACGGGAAACGGGACCTTCCACTCTGCGTAATGCCTGTGGATAGTCCCCACAGTAGCAAACATGGACACCTGTCCGCATGTTGCAATAAGAATCTGTGCAGGCTCAAAAAGGTGTGGGGCTCCCAGTCCTTTAAACTTCTCACCAATTTCCTGATAACGGAGGAGTTGAGTAATGGCTTCTTCAATAGGATTTTGTATTGTAGGACTCTTGCATTCAATAATCACAAGAGGAATACCGTTTACAAATACTACGATATCTGGACATATAAGTTTTTTACTGCCCTGAATTCGGAATTGCCGTGTTACAACAAACTCATTATTCTCAGGATGTTCAAAATCAATAAAATGGACACTTTGTCCCTTTTTGCCCTGTCCGAGGTCCTGCTCCAGAGAGATGGTGTGGACTAAAGCAGTATGAACCTTTTCATTAGCCTCCATAAGGCTTACAGCCTGAACATTTGCAATCTCGCGAACAGCCTTCTTAAGGTTCTCTTCAGAAATCCAGGGATTGAGTTTCTTGATAACTTTCTCAAGACGTCTAACTAAAACAACTTCCTTCCGGCTTGCACGTTCTTTATCAAGCTCGTCTGAGGGTATAAAGGCATATCCGATTGACTGAAGAAGCTCAATCGCTGGGTCTTCGGAGAGGTGGAGTTCGTTCCAATCTGTTGATGTCATAGGCTTTTCCTTATGGAAATTAAAACCAGTCTTTTTATTCTCAAATGTACTCCAGACATGAATTCTTACTTTCTCTTAAGTTTCAAGTTCTAAGCATACCCATAAACTGCTTCCCTTCTTTCTTTTTTCAGAGAACGTTCCAGCTCTTTTATAGCCTTTGTCTTGCCGATTTCACCAATTTTTCTTATTCTTGGATCCTCATTTAAACAAAGCCTTTCATAACGTTCTATCCAGCTTTTCCACATATTTGATATATTCCCGCTATAGGACCACCCATATGAAAAGATGGCACCGGCAATGTCCTCGGGATCATAGCCAGCATCAAGAGCTGCTTCTGCTTTAGCAATCCAAGCCTCTTCTTCCCAAGCATCTTCACCTAATAAGTCGTTCCTGAATCCACGGAGTGGCAAAAGATGGAAGTCTTTTTTATTCTTGTCTTCGAGTAAAACCCGATAAAGTTCTAATGAATCTTCTATCAGATAATCAACAATTTCTGTCCACCAAGTATCTTTGGGGAGCATTTTTAACAACTCTTGTCGTTTCTCCTGACCAAGAGGAGTTATGGCAGACTGATAAATGTTCAACATTTCATAGGGAATACGTTTTTGTTTGATATGGATTTCCCACCATTCATATGCAAGTTCAGGGTCATTCTTCAATATTTCTCCCAACCAGTATTCATCATAATTTAAATGGAGTATTACCTTTCTCCAATAATCTTTCAAATTGGCATGTACCCTGCCTTTAGGATATGATTGCCATTCACCAATTGCTGCATTGCCAGCTATCAAAGGATCGGGATGACATAATAGCCGAATCAATGTTTCCTCAGGAACTTCTCTTCTCAGACATAAAGTTTCTATCATTGCGGCAAATCCTTCAAGATTTTGAAGGGCCTTATTTAACAAATATGTTGGTGGTGATGGAAGTGTAAGAAGTATTGGAATTACAACCCACTTCAAACTTCTGATACTTAAACATTCTACTATGGCTTTCTTCCATCCAACCTCATCGTTTAATGCTGCCTGACGAAGAAAAGGCTCAATTAGATCTCCTGGTATCTCACCCATTATCATAGCTTTGACCCAAGGAACTCTTAATTTAACTTTTTGTGCAAGTTCCCAACATAATAATGGACTCCAACGTGGATACTTTACACTCGTAGCCTTCGCTTCTGCCTCAAAAAAAGCGATTTTTTCAACAACTCTGTCAAGTGACTCCTTAGCCCATTCTTTAGCAAGTTTAAGAACGGCCTTCCTCTGACGTTCCTGGGCATTTTCCCAGTTGTCAATTTCTCTCCAAGGAAAGAGTATTTCAAAAGCCCTGTCCAATTCTATCTTGAGTTCTAAACTTAATCTCTTGGCAATTCCCTTTATTCGATGCAACAAACCAAGTCCAACTCCTGGCAACGACACAAGATCACCTAATATTTGAGAAATGATCTCTTTTCTTGTTTCATAAAAGCACGGTTGTGGTTTATTCATAAGAGGCCCCGGAAAAGCTATCTCATTTACAACATCAATTACAGGAAGCCAATCAGGTTTATCTATTTTTTTTATTATGACCAGAACTTCTGGCCATAATTTTCCAATGCTTTTTATTTCATCCAAGGTAACAGCACCGTGTGTGAATGTCACAGTTCTACCGAAGCCTGGATCAACAGTATGACTTTCATATCTTAAAGAAAAAACAAAAGATAAGGCTTTGAGACAGACCTTTATGTCAGTTTCCTTTGCAATGGCATCTCTTGTTGCTCTCAGGAGACTTTTTCGGCGTTCTATAACCTCACCAGAACCAGGATAGCTTTCTTTGATCCAATCGCTGATAAGACGCAATGGATGATCTGTTGCAGAATGCAAGGGTCTTTCATCACCTACTGCAGCCTTTAAAAGTAAAGGTACCACAGTTTCAGGAGCTCTATGGAGAGCAGCACGGGCTATCTTCATTAAAAGTTCAGGATGACGTTCAAGCACTATATTTGCCTCATTCCTGCCAAGCCAAGCATATGCCTTCCACACATCAGACCGTGCTTTTTCAAGAATCGTCAAAAGTTGGTCAGAAGGTATAATGGCACCTCGTGCTATTGCACCTACTAACGTTAATGCGACATCCGTTAAATCAGGCGCTTCTTCTATTAAAGGCTCTGAATCTAAGGATGGTGGACCTTTAAAAAAGATATCCCTTACTAAAGCAAACCGTAATGTTACAGGCTTTACTGATAGAGTATTTAATCTGCTATTCTCGTAAATAACACCAGCAGAAGCAAGCTCTGTAACTATAATATAAAGATCGCCTATTGGTAGCTCCAGAGCCTCCGCTACAACTTTCATTGACATCCCTGAATCTCCTCCAATTGCAAAGGCTGCCAGAACTATACTCGCTTTTTCTCCAACAAGTGACTCAAATGTAGCAAGAATGGATCTGCTAAGTGCATCTCCTAAAGCCACCTTTTTTACATCACCGTTAACACATAAATAAACAAGGGTAACAGCAAGGCCGGGTCGCCCTTGTGACTGGTTAACGATTTCACGAATTAACTCTATAGGGCCTTTTATTCCAGCGAATTTGATAACTTTAACAATTTCGTCCCGCGTCAGCAATTCTAATCGATAAATTTGAGAAGTTGGCAAATTAAGTGTTTCAGCTACTTTATCCTGAGCACCTGGCCAGCAAGTGGCAATTATCTCAAACGAAGCCCCGATTTGTTCTCTAAGCTGACGAAGTTCTATAAGGAAATCAGTATGTAGATGAGCATCATCAACTATAAGAGCTTCCGGATTTTGCATCCTTATAGCTGGAGCAATTACAGAGCAATCCTTATTAATAACAAAAAATCCTCTGCCCTGTTTTGCATATAAGTGGAGAAGAAAGGTCTTGCCAGAACCTGGCTGACCAACTAATAAGCGATCACCTTTACTTCGTTGAACCCAGGCCATATCTTCTTCTCTGCCAATCAATGTCTCACCAAGCAAAGGTCTTGCAGTACGTGGAATAATAGAAATTGGAGAAGGTTCCCCTGTCAGATTAAGGAGTTCGCGACACCAATGCTGATTATAATAAAGACGGTCTGCGATAGCAGTTCGTGTATAGACCTGTATTAAAGTAAAACCTAATTCTTCTGCACGATTTTCAAGATTTCTGCGTTTTATAGATGTTAATTCCTGATTTGTTGCAAGAATAACCTCTCTACGAGTTCCGCTATTGCTTAAGTATGAGTTGAGATTTTTGGTCAAATTTCCGATTACATCTTTATTTGTGGTACACACTAATGGAAACGGTCGACCTTTGCCGTCTGCAACAGCGCCATCCATGCCTGCATCACTGCCCCCACGTACAGGGACAATCGCCGGGAAATCAGCACGTAAAATGTCAGCAACACATTCTTCAAATAGATCCGGGTCAATTGGCCCTTTAAAACGTTCGATAATTTGTTGATAAAAGCGGTCTCGTTTCAAACTTTACCTCATAACCTATCTACATAAGTCTTTCATGGATATTGAATTCTCAAATTTCCTATTTTCACTATAATCTACTTCTTATCCTTTGGTGGACATGGATCGTTACCACGACTGTCCGAACGGGAGATCTTACCGTCAAGGTTATGAATAACAAGCTCGCTGCCCACCTGATTCCTACTGATTTCTCTTGCGCGGTTAATTGCATCCTGTTTACGATCAAAATAACCAGAAGCTCTGTCAGCCCCGCCTTTTTTAATATTCCATCCTCCGTCAGAATCAGGCACTACATGATGTGTTTTTCTTGGCATAATTTAATCCTCCTTCTTTAAACTTTCACCCTCACTTCCCCTGTCAACAAAACCTGCATGAGTGCGGTTTTTATATTTTGCATACTATCAAGCAGTTCTTGTTTTGCAGTAAGATTGTTATCTATACTCCTGATGATACTTATAATCTTATGCTGTTCTTCAGGTGACGGTAGGGGAACAGGAAACAATTTAAGTTGGGAAGAGTTAATAGACGCTAAATTAGTTGTCTGTTTTGCTGCATTCAAGAAAAACTGTTTTCCTATCGTACTGGCAGCAAAAATAGCCAAGTAATATGGCGATATTCTTGAAGAGCATCTTACGGCAAAGACATGATTTTGATGCACACAAGGATTAATTTTAGCCTCCCAAACGCAGCCTCTTCCTAGTTTATCATTGTCACCACCTTCATTAAAAAGCACATCGCCCTTTTGAAGTAGGTATCTCTCGGCTTTATTTTTGTCAATAACAATATGCTTAATTTCTGAAAGATCAACAAATCCATCTTGCACATTAGCAACTCGCAAGTAAGGAAGCGTTATAGGGTTCTCTTTTTTCTTTTTAGAGTTCTTCGCAACTCCAGTTTGAACTTTCGCTATCTCTCTAAGTTTCACCACTTCCCACTCCTCCGGTATCTCTCCGATAGGTGTCTTTTTAAATTTATTATGCCGTCCGGGGATACCTCTGGTGAGGAGTTCCTGCATCAGCCCCTTTTTTACAACCTTTGTTTGCTCAATGACCGCTTTTGTTTTTTCAATCGCATCGTCTACAGATGAAATGATTGCAGCGATTTTGCGCTGATCGAGAAGAGGGGGAAGAGCTATTGGGAAAGCAGCAAGTGCAGAATAATTTACAGAATCACGTACTGTGCCTTGCGTACTAACTTTAATAAGATTCTTTACCCGTCCGCTTTTTAACCAATGGCTAAGAAAATCTGCGTCTATATCAGACAGGGTTTCAAAGATTACATACATGGGACTGAGCAATCCAGCATCATAATTTTTTAATCGTGCTAAAGACCCGACGTTGAGACGTGAAGGATTGTAGGCAAATTGTCCTTTACGAACAACTTTGTAATTGTCCAGATTTTTACTATAGACTTTTCTTTCAAAGTATTCTTCTGACAGCACAAAGCCTTGTGTATTGGTAACGCTAAGAACTGGTAACCTCCCATGACTTCCGTTTCTCTCTTTAATTTCCTGTAAATACTGTCCTAATCTAATCTCTTTCCACCCTTCCGGCACCGCTTTACTCACCATCACCCCCCAACTCCTCTTTCCCAAGTTCCTGCATAATCTGTTTCTCCAACACTTACTCCAACAAGTTGTTGGAGATTTGGAAGGTCTTCGTATGCTGTGTGTCTTCCCTCATTTCATAAACCTCACTGATTATCTTCCTTTATCAGTATACCCCTTATTCCTCATCACCTGATTAACGGATTTGCCAGCGACTTTTACATTTGCAACAATTCGCCGATAAGATGTGCCTTTTTCGTCATAGCTGACAGTTTTCCCTTCAATCAGGTTACTCAATTCATTTCTTGCCTTAGCTCCTCCTTTTGTCCCAAGTTCTGGAGCCCTCACCTTGGAAAGGCGAACTGATTTTCCACCTTGGATCTTAAAAGTATCTCCATCGATTACTTTTGAAACTTTTCCTTTTGCCATTTTTAATCCTCCTTTCTCTGAAACTGCACCTAAGTTTTGATATATTCAGCAAATATCGGGCGTACTTTACTCATCAGATTGCGCAGATTGGTATAGGGTATCAGCTTTTCGTACTGTAATCTTCCAACAACGATTGCAGGGTGGATACCAAGTTTCCGGGCAAAAGAGATAACAATCTTTCTTGAAAAATATGGGTTGCTCCGGCTTACAAAATCCCTGAAACTCTCTGATGGGATTAACAAGTCACGTGCGGTTTGATTTGCCCTTTTCTCAACTTCGTTCTCTGGTTCGTCTGTTATATCCTTGTCAATGTAACTGATATTATTCCTGGAACTTTCTAACAAATGTGCAAGTTCATGCATCAACGTAAACCAGAAATTATCCATTCTATCCATTCTCAGAGATAGGGCAACTACCGGTGACTTTTTGTCCAGCCAGAAGGCAGCACCATCAACACGCGTCTGGGGCAGAGGTGGCACAAAGACAAGTCGGATGCCGAGTTCACAGAGTCTTTGATGGATCTGGCGGGTGGTTTGCTCCTCAACAGAAAGTAAGGCTAACCCCTTAACAGATTGCCTTAACTTTTTTAAGTCAAATTCGGGACAGGAGTGTTTTCGTGCTTCTATTTCTGCTTTTCTTATCCAAGCCATGAGCGATGGAGTATCAATAACACCAGAGCCGGACTTACGAAAATCTGCTGCTATTGCAGGGGGGGTATCCAAATCTGGAATGCCAAGGAAGTCAAGAACCTCTGCTTCTAACAGGTTAATCGACTCTGACGCCTTTATCCAACCGCGTTTTATCAGTTCTTTTACCGGAGCTATACTGTATAATTTTGCTTTTCGTGAAACAAGCTCTGCCTTATGTTGCTCCTGAAAAAGCATATCCAACCTGTAAGCTGATTCAAGGTTCAACCAGAACTCAGGGGAAGTCCCCAGTGCTTCCGAGAAAAGGATTGCTGTCTCCGGGGTAATTGTCTTCTTACCGGCTATTATTGCATTAATGGACTGCAAAGGCTTACCCGTTATTTCTGCAAAATCTCCCTGGGTCCAGCCACGTGCATCAAGCTCTTCTTTTAATATTTCACCCGGCGGTATTGGCCGATATGGCCTTTTCCTGTTTTCCATTTTAGTCCCCATAATGGTTATTTATCTCTATTAAAACCACTGTCTTCCCATCTTCATCTTTTTCAATCGTTAATATTAATCTCCATCCTTTATTAAGCCTTATGGAATATCTATTCCTTTCTGATTTCAGCTTTTCAAAGTGCAGACTCTTTAATGCTCTCAAATCCCTTTCGTCTTTAGCACCCTCAATAGTCCTTACTCGCCTTTTGAAAGCCTCCACTATACCCAAAGGGTAGCCTTCGCTTCCAGTTCCATAAAGATAAAGACGTTTCAGCTTAGAATCAGCAAACCTAAACTTCACTAATCATTCTCCATATATTATAAAACATAACTGATAACTTGTCAACTTATTTTCACCGCTAAGGTGAATACAGTTTATCAATATCCTAATTCTTTTAAGAAGGCATTCATCCTTGCCTCTGCCTCATCACGCTCTTTCTCAAGCCGGCGAAGCTTTTTTAAGGCCTCCTTTACATCAATCTTTGGTTCAGGAATTGTGTTATCCACATATCTGGTGATATTCAGGTTATAGTCATTGTCTTTAATCTCTTCAAGCGATACAACCCTGGCATAACGCTCAATATCCTTATACTCGCTGAAGGTTTTTACAATCTTCTTTATGTCCTGCTCCCTCAGAAGATTCTGATTCTTTCCAGCCTCATATTCATCTGCAGCATGGATAAATAGAACTTTCCCTTTTCGTTCATCTGGTTTGTTTCTATTGAATATCAATATTGCTGCCGGTATGCCTGTCCCATAAAACAGATTTGACGGAAGTCCTACAACAGCCTCAAAAAGGTCATGTTCCAGAAGTCCCCGGCGGATTCTTCCTTCCGCAGCTCCACGGAATAAAACACCATGGGGCATGACAACACCTACCATGCCCTGCATATTTATGGTTGCCACCATATGCTGGACAAAGGCATAATCGCCTTTTGTCTTTGGAGGCAGACCAAATCGGAAACGTCCATATCCATCATTTTCACCCACTTCCCTGCCCCACTCATCAAGACTGAAAGGAGGATTTGCTATCACCCTGTCAAAGAGCATGAGTTCAGCGTCCTTAACAAGCTTTGGGTCACGAATAACATCTCCTTTTTCGATCCTTGCATCAGGAAGTCCGTGCAGAAGCATGTTCATTTTGCATATTCCCCAGGTGCCGAGATTTTTCTCCTGGCCAAAAAGTGAAAGGTTCTTTGGGTTTCCTCCCCGGCGTTCAATATGATGGGCACATTCAATAAGCATACCTCCGGAACCTACGGTTGGGTCGCAGATTCTCATCCCCTCTCCCGGGGCAAGGAGTTCTACAAGAAGCTGGACTACCTTCCGCGGTGTATAAAATTCTCCCCCTTTTTTGCCTGCATCATCAGCAAATTTCTCTATCAGGTACTCATAGGCCCTGCCGAGCATATCTGGTTCCGACAGGTCTGAATTTTTCAGTCCAATCTGCGAAAAATGCTGAACAAGCCGCAGAAGAACCGTTTCACGGTTTTTTGCATCCCCAAGCCTGTAAGGGTCGTTAAAGTCTATCACTGCAAGGACACCTTCAAGAGATGGATTCTGTTCCTCAAGGGCTTCACATGCCTTGTTAAGGGCTTCACCCATCTGAGTTGACACCTTTCTTATCTTAGACCATCTTGCCCGTGGAGGCACAAAAAACTGGTGCTCATCCGGGTCTTCCCATGCAATTTTCTTGGCTTCTTTCGGGGGAGTTCCGGCCTCAAGCTCCCTTTTTTCAACTTTTTCCGCCTCTTCTTCAAAAACATCCGAAAGGCGTTTCAAAAAAAGCATTCCAAAAATATAATTTTTGTAATCCGATGAATCAATGGAGCCTCTAAGAATATCTGCAGCACCCCACAGGTGAGCATTGAGTTGTTCCCTTGTAAGTCTTCTATTCAACTTTTACCTCCAACTGGTTAGATGATTGCATAAATGATTTAAGGGCAATGCTGTAAGCTATATCACGTCTCAGATTGGCAGATTCAACCGCAGCTCTATAACAATTGTCAGCAGCCGATATTAAGCCCGCAAGCCTTTTCTGAATTTCTACAGGGATTAAAGGTACTTCTATTTTTTCAATATCTGATACTGTCAGGGCTATCTGCCTGGTAGAAGACCTGACGTTTGAAAGCAAAATCTTCTGTCCCTCAGGACTCTGAAAGAAGGCAGACAGGAATATGGGCTCAAAATTACCATTGAGACGTATGGCTATAAGGTTTGATGCTATCAAATAACCATCGAGACTTTCGGGGACAACAGCCGATTTAAGGACTGTACCTCTGCAGGTAACTACCACGTCACCGGAACGCACAGTATATTTCTCCAAATGCCTATGGCTGTCAACTGATATCAGGCAAGGGGCCTCGATATCTATCCGGCCATCTACAATGTTTTTGATGTTTATAGCAGGGACATTTTTACTTAAGCTGATTTTCCCGTTCTTTCTGGAAGGGTACAGACCCTGGAAGATTTTTTCAGCCAACTGAGAGAGCCGGATGTTTTTTGCCTGACTTACAGAGGTTTCTTTAAACATTACACACTATACAATATAAATGAGCTGAATGTCAACAAAATTATTGCAGTATTTTAATACTACAATACAGTATTGGAATACTGGTCTATAAAATTTCAGAATTACAGTCTAAGTTAATGCTTTTTAAGCTGTGTTGCATAACTCGGAAAGTTTTTAATCCTGCCCATAGGGGCGGGGTCCCCTCCCCCCACTTACAGTCAGGAAGGTTATGATTTATTTTGAAGCTTTGTTGTCTAATTTAACATATAATATAGAGTGCTGCGATAGTATCCAATCGCGCAAGTAATGGAGGTGGGAGCATTTCACGGCAGGCCGGACTTGACGCCCCGACACTCTGCATCACATAATAATCCGGGTAGGCAATAGTTCAGCTATTTTCAGGCAGGATTACAGAACAATCAGGATACTTTTTACGGATGATAAGCGGATCATAATTGAATAAAAGGGGAATTTAAACCATGTTTCGTTTTATCCATGCAGCCGATATTCATCTCGACAGCCCTCTTAAAGGTTTAGAATTACCGGAAGACGCTCCTTTAGAAGAGAGCAGGGCAGCGAGTCGTCATGCCCTGGAAAATATGCTTGACTTGGCAATTCGTGAAGAAGTTGCTTTTGTCTTAATTGCAGGGGACCTTTATGATGGTGAATGGCGAGACTTTAACACAGGTCGGTTCTTTAATAAATGCATGGTTAAACTGAGAGATGCGGGGATACGTGTTTTTATTATATCGGGCAATCACGATGCCTCAAACCAGATGACCAGAACCTTGCAATTGCCCGATAATGTTCATATGTTTTCTTCCCGAAAACCTGAGACGGTTACTATCGATAATATAAATGTTGCTGTTCACGGGCAGAGCTTTGCAAACAGAGCAGTGTCAGATAACCTGAGTTTAGATTATCCAAAAGCCAAAAGCGGGCACTTCAATATAGGGTTATTACATACTGCACTCTCCGGGCGGGATGGTCATGAGCCTTATGCCCCCTGCACTGTCGAAGACCTGAGTGCAAAAGGTTATCAATACTGGGCCTTGGGCCATGTACATAATCGTGAGAAAGTTCACAGTGATCCCTGGATAGTTTTTCCCGGAAACATTCAGGGAAGACATATCCGGGAGACCGGGGCCAGGGGATGTACTATGGTTACGGTCGATGGAAACCAGATCAGCAACGTAGAACATATAGACCTCGATGTCCTGCGCTGGAGCTTGTATGAGATCGATCTCAAGGACTGTTTAAACACGGATGAGGTCTGTGATCGCGTGCAGAAGGTTTGCGAGAGGGCCTTGACAGACGGCGATGGACGTCCGGTTATAGTTCGATTGGAGCTGAAGGGAACAACCCCGTCTCATCAGAAATTACACGCTCAGTCCCCTTACTGGACTGAAGCGTTCAGGGCAATTGCCGGCAATCTTGGCGGAGCCGGAGTCTGGCTGGAGAAAGTTAAGCTGAGAACACGGGAGCACACTGACCCTGAATCATTAATTCAGGGTGACACTCCGATAGGAATGCTGCTGACCAATCTTAAGGACCTCGCAATAGATGTGGACAAACTGGCTGACCTTGACACGGAAATGACAGCGTTTCTTAATAAATTACCGGCGGAGATTCGCGGAGGGGTTGATCCATTTGATCCGACTGATCCCGGCCAGTGGGACGAGATCATTTCTGATATTAAAGACCTCCTGGTCGCACGGCTGCTCAGCGAAGGACGGTCATAATGAGAATCAAACGGCTTGACATCAAAGCATACGGCCATTTTACTGATTTCCCGATCGACCTGTCCTCAGAACTGCCGGGACTTCACGTCATATTCGGACCAAATGAGGCAGGCAAAAGCACTGCCCTGAGAGCGCTCAAGGCCCTTTTTTACGGTATCGATGCGCGGACTCCTGACAACTTCCTGCACGACTACAGCAAGCTACTGATTGGAGGACACCTCGAAAATTCGAAGGGAGATTCTCTGGTCTTTTGGAGAAGAAAACGGAATATCGGCGATCTTCTTGATGCTGATATGGCTTTACTTGATGCCGGCACTCTTAATGATTTTCTGGCAGGTGTGGGAGAGCCCCTTTTTGACTCCCTTTTCGGCATTAACCATGAAACTCTGATCTCAGGAGGAAAGGACATCCTTGAACAGAAGGGGGATGTGGGGCAGGCCCTCTTTTCAGCGGGCGCCGGACTTTCGTCCCTGCACGGGATTATTGAAGCTCTGGAGAAGGAAGGTGCAGACCTCTTTAAGGCTGGAGGAAGTAAGCCTGAAATAAATAAGACGACAAAACACTTTCAGTCCTTAAAGAAAGAGATTCGTGTTCTGTCTCTACCCGGCAGCAAATGGAAAAAACAGGAAGACCTCTTTGAAACAGCATCTGCTCAGCTTGTTAAAGCTGAACAGGAGCGAAATAATTGCCGTGCGGAGCTGGAACGGCTCAGAAGACTGAAGCGCGCAATGCCGTATCTGTCCGGAAGGCGCGATATGCTGGAGAAGTTGAATGCCTTGGGGTCTCTGGATCACCTGCCTGGAAACTTTCTGGATAGCCTATCGGAAATTCGTAATGACATTGATGAGTTCGGTAAAAAGCTAAGTGATGCTGAGTCCCTAAAGGAGAGTCTTGAGGAGAAGATAGCCGATTGTGCTGTTCGACAGGAACTCCTTAATCAGGCGGAAACGGTCGATGCATTGCATCAGCGGCTGGGAACACGACTGCAGGCAAAGAAGGACAAGCCAGGGGTTCATGACCAGATGATCCGTTACAGGACAAAGGCCGCAACCCTGCTGAATCATGTTGTTCCCGGCCTTGAAATTTCCCGTATTAATGAAATAAAGCCTTTCATCGATAAAAGACAGGACATACTCAAACTTGGCAATCGATATGCCGGAATTAAGAAAAGCCTGAGGCAGGCTGAAAAGCTGGTTAAAGATCTAACGGGTTCACTCATGAAGACCAAAACCGATCTGGAAACGCTACCTGCTTATACAGAGATGTCGGGGCTGGCCTCGGCAGTTAAAAGTACGCGTAAAGCCGGGGACATAGACCAGCATATCCGGGGTCTGGATCTGGAGATTAAAAACCACCGAGCCTCTGCGGAAACCGAGACGAAACAGCTTGTCCCCTGGGAAAGTCAGATTGATGATCTTCTTTCTCTTCCCATTCCTTCTCTCGATACGGTGAATAAATTTGCTGATGATATTCGGGACACCTCTGAGACAGTCCGAAACGTAGAAGAAAAACTACAGGGGGCTCAGGAAGATATTGACCGAATTAAATCCGAGCTTGGAGAAATGGAAAAAGCCGGAGCTGTACCTACAGTTGAGGAATTGGATCAGGTGCGTGACAGTCGTGATCAGTTGTGGCAGATTGTCAGGCGGGACTGGCTGAAGAAAGAAGATATCGCAGAGGAGCTGAAAAAGCTTGGATTAAGTAAAGAACTTCCAGAGGCTTATGAAGAAGGAGTCAGGAATGCGGATGATGTTTCCGACCACCTTCGTACTGAGGCAGAGCGGGTCCACAAGTATGCGCACCTGACAGCCGAGGCAGAAAAACTTGATAAACAGATTCAACGATTACAAGAATCAGGAGACAAAGCTGCTGAGCGTCTGATCCAAATAGAGAAAGCCTGGAAGGAAATATGGCACAGCTGCGGTATAACGCCCTTATCACCCGGAGAGATGAGAGGCTGGATCGAGCGCTGTCAGGAAATTCAGAGAATGCTTAAAGACCAGATGGATAAGATGGAGCAAAAACAAAACCTGGTTGATCAGCGTCAGGGCCTTTTGGTGCTGCTTGTCAGCGAACTGAAAGACATAGGTAAAGACAAAAAATTTCAGAGTGATGATATAGAGCCGACTATTGCCTATGCGGAACAGCTTCTTGAGGAACTGAAAGGAAATAACAATCAAAGGCATTCGCTGGAAAAAGACATTAACAGGATTCAGAGAGATATTGAGCCTGCAAGAAAAGAATTAGAAACCAGTAAAAGTGCAATGGATAGCTGGCATAAAGACTGGAAGGAACCTATGGAAGGTATCGGGCTTCCTGAAGACACCACTCCGGAAGACGCGGTTGAAGCTCTGGAAAACCTGAGGGATTGTCTTGAGCAACTCGGAAAGGCTGAAGAATCTAAACAAAGGATAGATGCTATGGATAAGTTTAAGGATGAGTTTTCCGGAGATGTTCAGGTTCTCGTAGAATCCGTTGCACCGGAGATCAACGATCTGCCTCCGGAGCAGGCAGTGGTCAAGCTTCAGTCCATGCTGAAAGAAGCGAGAGCCCTGGCCACAAAAAGAGATGGTTTCATGGAACGCGTGGAAGCTACTGAAGAAGATATACGCCTGGCTAAAGTAGAGCTTGATCGGGCTATGGAAAAAATTGATGAACTGAAAAAAACTGCACGATGCGAAAATGATGAGCAGTTATATGAGATTGAGAGAAATTTTCGGGAATTAGTTGATTTAAAGGAAAAATTAAGCCAGGTTGAAGAGACGCTTGCCGGCATTGCTGAGGGAGTACCGCTTGAAGAGTTGGACAAACAAAGCCTGGATGTAGATCCTGATGGCCTGCCCGGCAAGATTGATACAATGGAGAGACAGCTTAAGGATGAACTTGACCCGCTGATCCAAAAGCTGTCAGAGGATAAGGGTGAGGCACGCACCATACTGCAACAGATGGACGGCAGCGGAAAGGCTGCTGAAAAAGAGGAGGAGGCCCAACAGGCTCTGACAAAAGTCAGACGCCTCGCCGATAACTATGTTCGTCTCAGAATTGCAGCTCTGGTCCTCAAGAGGGAGGTTGACCGTTACCGGCAGGAGAACCAGGACCCGATCCTGAAAATCGCTGCCCGTTACTTTTCTAAACTGACCCTGAAAGCATTTTCAGGTCTCAGGTCTGATATTGACGATAGCGGCAAGCCGATTCTTGTTGGAGTCTGCCCTGATGGCAGTTTCAAGACTGTTCAGGAAATGAGCTCGGGTACACGGGACCAGCTCTACCTTGCATTGAGACTGGCGACACTTGAGTGGCGGGTTGAAAAGCATGAGCCGATGCCGTTCATTGCAGATGACATCCTTGTCAACTTTGATGACGCCCGAGCCGAGGCAACTCTAAAGGCATTGGCTTCTCTGGCTGAAAAGAATCAGGTGATTCTCTTTACACATCACCGGCAGATTGTTGAGAGTGCCGAAGCGCTTAAACTAAATAATCTCGTATTCATACACCCTCTCAGCAATATAACGAGTTAATGATTTTAAACCTGCATGCGCAGCAGGGGCTGGGTCTCCACGCCCTTCACCCTCATAATCAAGCCGTCAGCGTCTCTACAGACAAGGCATACCCTGATACCCTGTCCATCTCCTCTTTACTCCTTTCCTCCAGATACGGAAAAACCCCTATAACCGGCACGGTAAGCAGTTTTTCCAAAGCCCGGGGGTTTGTATCCTCGGCAATGTCGCCATGAGGTGGATGCGTATGGTTTATTACCACCCCTGCAACGTGGATACCTTCATTTTCGGCAGCCTTTACAGTCAGGAGGGTATGATTTATTACTCCAAGGGTGTTTCCGGCAACAACAATAATAGAGAGGTCGAGCAGTTTGACAAGGTCACTGACCAGGAGGTCCCTGCTCACAGGAACTATTAATCCGCCCACGCCCTCAACCACCATAAAGTCATGATTACGTGCAATCTTCTCAAAAGTGGTCAGTATTACCTCCTTCCTGATTGCCCTGCCTTCAATCTCAGAGGCTACGAGCGGGGCAACAGGAGTCTCAAACCTGTAAGGAGTAATCTCTGACAGAGGGGTATCAGTCTCCGCCATATACTGCAGAAAGGCACCGTCCACAGGCACAAGCCCTTTTTCACCTTCCACCCTGCAGCCTGTCTCAACGGGTTTCATCACGCCAACATTTACCCCCCTCATTTTAAGCGCACGGGTGATTGCAGCAGCTATTATGGTCTTACCAACTCCTGTATCAGTACCTGTTATAAACACACCGCGTTTCATCACTCCATCACTTCCTGCTCTCAAGCGAAAAGACCTGCCCTGTTATCCCCCGGGTCCCTATAAGATAGGCGATGAAATCAACCACATCGTCAGGGTCTGAAAGGTTACCCCTGATACTTGCACGCCTGGCCCCCTCCATTGCCTTTGGTGACTCAAGCCCCATTCCCAGCGGCAGGTATCCCGGTATAACTGCATTGACATTTATGTTGTATTCTGAAAATTCCATTGCAAGGGAAGAGGTGAGTCCCAGGAGTGCTGCCTTTGATGCACTGTATGCCGCCTGTCCCTCTTTCCCTCTCAATCCGGAGTAAGAAGATATATTGACAATATGCCCGCCCCCTGATTTTATCATGATCGGAGCAAAGTTCCTGATACTGTTAAAAACCCCCTTCAGGTTTGTCCTTATCACGTCATCCCAGTCAGACTCGGGATATTTCAGTAACAGCGCATCCCTTGTAATGCCGGCATTATTTACAAGCACTTGAAGTCTTCCCACATCCCTGTCAAGAGCTTCCGCCATCCCCTGCACATCCCTGAAATCTCCGATATCACCCCTCAGGAGGTAAGGGTCATTCTTCAGTACGCCCTCAAGCCTTCCGGCCTCAATTTCTGACCTGAAATAATGGAGAACAACCCTGTAGCCTTTACTGTCAAACCCCTCGGCAAGCCTGCTGCCAAGCCCGCCTGAAGCTCCTGAGATCATAACAACCCGCAATCCCGTGCCTCCTTCAGTCTCTTTATAAGAAGATCCAGATCTTCTTCTGTATGAACTGCGGACACTGTAACCCTCACCCTTGGAGTCCTGACCGTCGGTTGCCTGATTGCAGGTGCATAAATCCCCCGGCTCATCAAAAACTCCGAAAGACCAACGGCTGACCGGTTATCTTTGAGCACAAGAGGCACAATCGGGGTCTGAGACAAGCCTGTATCTACACCAATCGAATGAAGTCCACGGACAAGGCAGTTCCTGTTCTTCCAGAGCCTCTCCACCAGGGAGGGGTCATCAAGAATAATATTGACTGCCTCAATAGAGGCAGCGACGAGATGTGCCGGAAGTGCAGTAGAGTACATAAGCGTCCTTGAAGTGTTTATCAGCCATTCGGTTACAACCCCCGTAGCTGCAACAAAGGCACCACAGGAGCCCACAGCCTTCGAAAGGGTTCCCATCTGTATTATAAAGGGCTCGGGAGAAAGACCGAAGTGACCGAGCGCCCCCTTCCCTCCTCCAAGAACACCCGTGCCATGCGCATCGTCTATATAAAGGATTGCATCATACCTGAAAGCCAATTCCCGCAATTCTCCTAAAGGGGCAATATCTCCATCCATGCTGAAGACAGAGTCTGTGATTATCACTGATTTTCCCTTTCTGTGTCTGTGCAACAGCCCATTGAGGTGCTCCATATCATTATGCCTGTATATAAAGAGACGTGCCCTGCTGAGACGGCACCCATCTATAAGGCTGGCATGATTGAGCTCATCACTGAAGATCGTTGTATTGCCGTCGGATATTGCAGGGATAACTCCGGTGTTTGCCGCATATCCGGAACCGAATATGACGGATGCCTCTGTACCCTTGAGTCTTGATACAAGAGATTCAAGCCTCCGGTGAAGAACTGTTCCACCAGATATGAGTCTCGATGCACCGCTGCCGGTCCCATACTCTTCAACAGCCCGGACAACGGCCTCTCTTATGGAGGGATGATTGCAAAGGCCAAGGTAATCGTTAGAGGAGAAATTAATCAGGGACCCTCTCCCCGTCTTTATTACCCTGCCCTGAGGGGAATACCTGTCGCTTATACTCCTGAAAAGCCCCTCATGTATTAACCCTTCAAGCCTTTTTTCAAACACGGGATATTTTACCAGAAGGGAACACAGTATTGTTGGGTATTACTGACCTCAGAGGATAAAGCACACGTCCTGGCGTCACGCATCACAGGCAAGATTGCAGACAGGAACCCTGTCATCTCTCCATCGCTATTTTTGATACAACGGGCAAATATGCTATACTTTATGAAAATTATGATATAATGGTCTATAGTTATGTATCCTCAGAACCTGCTCAGGAAACAGGTAGTTAATGAGAGGAAGAAGCAGTCGATAGTCTGCTTTACCGTCCTGCTGATGTTTATCTTTTATCTGGCCTGGGTACTCTTGTTTGATGAAAATGGGGTTGTAAAGTTTTTTGAACTCAAGGCAAGACGCACAACGGTAATCGGCGAGGTTGCGGAGCTGCAGAAGGAGAATGTAAAGCTGAATGAGGAGATAACGTTGCTGAAAGAAAACCCCTTCTACATAGAAAAACACGCCCGTGAAGATATGAATCTCTCCAGACCTGATGAGTATATTTTCATTTTTGATAAATAACCCCCGTATGGAGGCAGTATGGGAAAAAAGAAGTCTGTTCTTATTGTAGATGACTCTCTCACTGTCAGGAGGTTGGTGGAAGTGGTTCTGTCAAGGGAAGGCTATGAGGTTTATACCGCCCCTGATGGTGACGAAGGACTTGAAATCGCAAGAAAGGTCATACCTTCAATAATACTCGTTGATTTTGTAATGCCGAGGATGAACGGGTATAAACTCTGTAAACTTATACGTTCCGACCGCAAGCTGAAGGATATCCCCCTGATACTGATAACCTCCAAGGGGGAGGATGTAGGGCAGTCCTTTGAAGAGAAATTCTGTGTCCTCCATTATTTTCAGAAGCCCTTTGAACCCGACGAGCTTATAGAAAAGATAAACGAGGTTCTGGGTGTTCAGGAAGGGGCTCCGGATAAAACGGTTATATCTGCACCATTGGATACAGAGGGGGAATTAATTGAAGGCATAGACAAACTGTTACGTTATTATTTCGAGAAAGAATTCAGGGTTATGCTCAAAACCCTTATGGTTGAAGTCCTCAAGGAGACCGAGGTTGCCCGTTCTACCGGACTGATAATCTCAGGTGAGCTGAGGTATCTTACAGTTGCAGATGTCCTGCAATTCATAGGAATGCTGAATCTATCAGGCAGACTCTCGGTAGTCTCATCGAATCTCAACTCCGAGATATACCTGGAAAGGGGACAGATTGTCTTCTCCACCATAAGCAAACCCGGCTACAGGACATTTCTTACAGACCTTCTCGTTGAAGAAAAAAAACTAAAAAAGAAAGATTTAAAAAACATTGTCGCGGAGGCAAAAAAACTGAACCTGCCGGTGGGAAGGGTACTCGTCCAGAAAGGCTCTATTACAGACGATGAACTTATGGGCTACCTGAAACGCCTGACTGAAGACGCAATATTTCATACGCTCGCAGCGACTTCCGGCCACTTCTATCTCGAAGAGACACCCCTGCCCCTGAACATGAGTGACATAAAATTCAGGCTGTCAACGAGTGCAACCATTCTTGATGGACTCAGAAAACTGGATGAAAGCAGGCTTGCTGCGGAGATATTCAGAAGTGACGATATGATCCCCCTGAGATTAATAACCAATGAGGACGCACTTGAGGGCATTACCCTTGAGGATAAGGAACTCAGGATATTCTCACTCATTGATGGTAAAACGAGATTGAAGGATATTATAATTAAAAGCAAGATTGACGAACTGGAGGCAAAGAGGATTTGTTATTCCCTGCAAAAGATTGGGCTATTAAAGATAAAGGATGAGAGGAGGTGAGCTTAGATGGCAAGGATTCTCGTAGCAGAAGACAGTATTACCGACCTTCAGTTTATAAAAAATGCCTTGAAGGAGACCGGTTATGAGATACTGACTGCATCAAACGGAGATGAGGCCGAACAAAAGGTGAGGTCGGAAGTGGTGGATCTGATAATACTTGATGTGGTTATGCCTAAAAAGAATGGCTTCCAGGTATGCAGGTCTCTTAAAAGAGATGAAAAATACAGACACATCCCTATTATTCTGATTACATCCAAGACACAGGACAGTGACAGGTTCTGGGGATTAAAGCAGGGAGCTGATGAATATGTTACAAAGCCCTTTGAGCCAACAGATCTTTTAGAGGCGGTAAAAAAACACCTCATGAGTAGATAACAGTGAAATTCAGTCCAATGAGGAAGACATTGCAAAATGGTTGAAAATATAGAAAACTCAGGCACTCCGGAAAAGGAGTATGCTACTCCCGAATTAAAGGCCTGTATATTTTCTGTCGGCGCGCAGGAGTTTTCAGTAGACATGGCCTATCTAAAGGGAATAGCGGAGCTTTCAGATATCTCCCCCCTGCCTCTCAGTCCCCCTTACATAGAGGGGCTTACATCCCTGAGAGGAGAGGCCGTGCCCGTTGTGAATCTCGCCACCCTGAAGGAGCTTCAGGAAGAAAAGGCTAAAGAAAGGTGGCTGATAGTGCTTGAGGTGGAGAGGACTCTTTTTGGAATTATTGCAAACGAGATGCCGGATCTGGCCGCAGATTACAGAGGTGAGTTTATTGATGTCCCGGAATTTTTTGAAACATACAGGTTGAGGTAATGGCAGAAAAGGGTTTACGCGATTTCTTTCTTGCAGAGGCGGAAGAACACCTGGTTGTCCTTGAAAAAGGATTCCTTAAACTGGAAAAGAACCCTTCGGAACTTTCCGGCATACAGGAGCTTTTCAGGGCTGCTCACACCCTTAAGGGTTCCGCTGCACTTGTCAAACTTGATACCACAAGCAAGGTTGCACATAACCTCGAAGATGTCCTTGAGTCAATCCGGGACGGCAATACCCCCGTTACCAGACCGGTCGTTGACTGGCTTCTCCATACCCTTGATGCCATAAAACTCCTCATATCGGAAATAACACTTGGAAATCCTGAAACAAGAGAAGTTGCCGCTGAAGTCGAGGAAAGCCTTAAAGAAATCCTTTCCGGGGAAAAGACTGCAAAGAGTATCTCTGTCAAGAAAGAAAAGGCTGTACCCGAAAAGAGGCAGGTGCCCCGGAGAAAAGAAGACGTCGAGGTACTGTCGAATTACGTCAGAGTTCATGTTGATAACATAGAACGGATGATGAACCTCGTAGGTGAGTTAACAATCCTGAAAAATTATCTACTTTCTGAAACAAGGGGAATATTAGATATTAAAGACGAAATCGAGTATGCCGGCAGCAGGCTAACAAAGGAAATAGATGACTTCAACAGCAAATACGCTTATTCCATTCCGGACAAGATTACATATGTGGATGCACTACTTGAAGATTTCAGGGAACTCGAGTTTGACAGGTATGATGAGCTGAATCTCTTTACCAACAAGCTCCACGAGATAATGGATGATATAACGGAGGCACTTAAAGACTCCGCCAATTTCCTTGTTCGGTTTTCGGATCATATCAGGATGATCGACAGGATCAATATGGATATGAGAGAG
>JAYWMQ010000054.1 GCA_035873375.1 Nitrospirota bacterium
GGTGGATCTGGATCAACGGGAGATCATCTTTGGGTTACCCCGGACTTAAAAAAATCCTTGATAACTTATACGGCACCTATGATTTCAGTGAAAGACTCCTTCATGACCCCGTTAAATTTCCCCACCGCTACAAAGGCAGAAGAGATATAGAAGTTGCCGCCTTTATCGCCTCAGCCCTTGCCTACGGAAGGGTAACACTCTTCAGTCCTGTGATTGACAGAATACTGACCCCCATGGGGAAAAACCCTGCCGGCTTCATTGCCGGATTTGACCCCAAAAAAGATGCCCGCCGTTTTGATGGTATAAGATACAGGTTCAACAAAACAGAGGACATCGTCTGCCTGATTTATGTGCTCTCAGCCATACTCGAGAAATACGGCTCTGTTGAGATAGCTTTTCTTGAGTCATATGACGGCCAGGCTGTTTCAACGGCAATTTCAGGTATGGTCAGGTATGCCTTGTCTCTGAATAAAACCCCTGTGTACGGTCAGGATATAAACCCTGCGGGATTTAAACAGTTTTTCCCCTCCCCTGAGAGGGGGAGTTCCTGCAAGAGGATGAACCTTTTTCTGCGGTGGATGGTCAGGAGCGGGGATATTGACTTCGGCATCTGGAAGGGGATTCCCGCAAACCGGCTTGTTATCCCGCTTGATACGCATATAGCAAGGATCAGCAGGTGCCTCAGCCTTACCGGTCGAAGAAGCCGGGACTGGAAGATGGCTGAGGAGATTACAGAAAGCCTCAGGAGGCTCGATCCTGAAGACCCGTTAAAATATGATTTCGCCCTCTGTCATCAGGGGATTATGGGTTTGTGCAGGGATGGGGTCTGCACGGGTGATCGTTCAGCCTGTCCTGTTGTGAATTTGTAGATATAACCTCGAAATCCCGAAATACTTCCCTCCCCCTTGACGGGGGAGGGCGAGGGTTGGGTGATTAAGATGCAGTTTTTACCAATACTATACGTATTACGTATTGCCTGATATTACAGCATAGATACGAAAATGATAATTTGTTTTTTTGATAAAATAATCAATTAGAGAGTGCATATGTTCCTAAAATGTGATATAGTATAGGGAAATTTGGGGAGAAACAGGTAGTTCGTATATTAATTGTTCGGGTGTGCTGCGCACGTCCGAACAAATCCGCTGGAGCGAAAGTCCTCACGGACTTCAAGCTTCGCTTGAGCCTGTTCCTACTTCGCTCAGCTCCGCATTAGGCATTTGATAAATCATGGTAAAAGTTAAAGTAAATGATCTCACAAAGTTAGAACGGGAACTCTTGTTCAATATAACGAATAATGGCGTCCTCACAACACGTGGGCTTGATGTGTCAGGCTTTGATCGTGATTTTTCGTTAATCCACCCAAGTAATATTCGCGAATCGTTGGTTTCTTTAATTGGACATGGGTATTTAAAATCACCATCAGAGCCATTATCCTCAGTATTCTTCACTGAAGATGGGTACCATGAATGCCAGGTGTCATTCAGGCATAAATTAAAATGGCATAAATTCGTTTCAAAATTTAAATTATTATCAGCAAACTATTTTAAGAGAATTCTTTTTATAATAATTTCCGCAATAGTCGCAAGCGCGGTAACATACTATTTTACGTCCGCGAATTAGGCCAATTAGATTTTGGAATCAATGAAATTGAATAATTATCAATTTACTGAAAAAATCTGGTTTCAGATTTTGGTTAGTTCACTCTGGTTTCTTATTTTAGCGACCGGAGGTCTACTGACTTAGAGGACGTAATAGTTTAGTTCCATCTTTATACGAACAGAAAAAGACTTAGGGGACGTTATTGACTACATTGACTAACTATGCTATAGTAATGTAGTCAGAGGAAAGTAATTACGAAAAAACGACAACAACACGGAGAAAGAGAATGCCACGGCAGGCAAGACTTGATGCCCCGGGAACACTGCACCATATTATCATTCGGGGAATAGAGCAGAGAAAAATAGTAGATGACAGGAAGGATCGTGAGAATTTTGTAGAAAGAGTAGGGCGAGCTGCATTAGAGACCAGAACCTCAATCTATGCGTGGGCATTGATGCCGAATCATGCACATTTCCTTCTTCGAAGCGGCCAGGTGGGTATATCAACCTTCATGCGCCGGTTCCTGACCGGCTACGCAATCACTTATAACCAGCGCCACCGTCGTCATGGCCACCTGTTTCAGAACAGGTACAAATCAATAGTGTGTGACGAGAACAGTTACTTTGCTGAGTTGGTTCGATATATACACCTTAATCCCCTTCGTGCAAACCTGGTCAAAACCCTGTCGGAACTTGACAGATACCGTTACTGTGGACACAGTGTGTTGATGGGTAGAGTAAAGAATAAATGGCAGGACCGTGATTATGTATTAAACCGGTTTGGCAATAAGGAGGGAGAGGCAAGAAAGGCCTACCGGGTATTTCTTAAAGGTGGAATAGCAAAAGGGAATCAACCGGAGTTGGTTGGAGGCGGATTAATCCGCTCACTTGGTGGATGGTCGGAAGTGAAATCCTTGAGAAGACAAGGAGAGGGGAGACTGACTGATGAGCGGATATTAGGGAGCGGGGATTTTGTAATGAAGGTTCTGCAGGAGGCAGAGGATAAGTTAAAGAAGCAGTTTTCAGCAGATGAACGAAGAAAGAAAATGAAAGAAGTTATACAGAAGATATGCAAAAAAGAAGGGGTAAATATTCAGGAATTGGAGTCTGGCAGCCGGAGGAGCAGGGTGTCTGAGGTAAGGTCGCAGATAGTTTGCAGGTTGATTGAGACTTATGGGATTCCATTGGCGGAGGTTGCTCGCCAGGTAGGAGTTTCCACCTCTGCAGTATGTAAGATAATAACACGGAAAAGTAGTTAGTCAACGTAGTCAATAGGATGTCCCCTAAGTTCACTAAGTTCAGTACGTATGCTGCAGATATCAGGGTTGCAGTTCAAAGATGCTTACCCTGTTTCTTCCGTTTTTCTTTGATGAGTACAGGGCCTTATCTGCAGCGTCTATAATTGTACCCTTTTTGGTTTTCTTTTTTGCGGGGTCATAGGTGGTTACCCCGAGACTGACGGTTTGTGTTATCTGTTTGCAGTTGAGAGGGATATGGAGTTTTTCCACAGCAAGTCTGATCCTTTCGGCTAAAACCGCAGCCCCCTTAAGTGTGGTCTCCGGAAGTACGATGGAAAATTCCTCGCCGCCGTATCTTGCGGCTATATCGGATGAACGCAGTGTCGATGATATTACTTCTGCAATCATTTTCAGGACGATGTCCCCCTGTGGATGTCCGTATGTATCGTTGATCTTCTTGAAGAGGTCTATGTCTATCATTATAAGTGACAGCGGGTGTCCATACCGGCTTGCCCTTTCCATCTCCC